>JBBTDR010000066.1:0-4855 GCA_038042665.1 Nitrospinota bacterium | reverse complement strand
GATCCCCTTGTGCCCCGGCTCCCCTCTCCCCCCGGCGAGGGGATGGGGGTGAGGGGCACCCCAAAAATCGGAGATTTTTGGGGACCCGGGGTGAGGGCAGGTTGCGCCGCCAGCTGTTCCCCCGCCCCGGCCCTCTCCCTCGCGCCCAAACCCGCCGCCGGCCGGAGGGGGAATGGCGCCGGCGTCCGCGGCGTGGACCACGTGTTGGGATCCCGCCCCTAGCGGTAGCGCGGGGGGAAGGGAGGGAAGGGAGTGGGCGGGGAGAACGGCGCCGGGCGGGGCTGGAAGGGCTCCTTCGGGTCGGGGAACTCGTTGCCCCAGATGCCGCGCCGGGAGGCCTTGGCCGTGTTCTCGGCCTCGATGAGGCGCTCGCGGTAGCGGACATTGGGGTGCTTGAGGACGGCCCGGCCGTAGCCGCGGATGATCACCAGGGCGTTCACGAAGGTGTTGTCCTCGAGGAAGACGTAGTACTGGGCCTGGCCCGAGGGGTCGAGGAGCTGCTCGTCCAACTCGAGCGTCACCGCCTTGCCCTCGATCAGCTGCTTCAGGAAGACGCCCGCCTCCACCCCGCCGCGGGCGCGCTCGCCCGGGGCGGACACCCCGGTGAGGGCGGCGCGCAGCCCGGGGCTGATGAGGAAGCTCGCGCCGTCGTAGACCTGGAGCACCTGGGCGCGCAGGCGCTTGTGCTCCTGCGCCGCTCCCCGCCCCGGAAGGAGCAGCGCCCCGGCGAGGAGGCTGAGGGCCCCCGCCCGGGCGGCTTTCCGGAGGTGGCGGCCGAATCGTTCTGTCATCGTGCGGCGGGCTCCTTTTCCATCCCTTTTCCATCATCTCCTTTGGGCGGGCGGGCGGCAACGGGGAGGCGGGAGAAGGCCCCCGCCCGGAGGGAGGAATTTGCCTCCCTCGGCAATCCTGGGCCGGAGCCCGCCCCCGGGGGGAGGGGAGGCGTGTTTTAATTGATTGATATTCAATGGTTTCCCGGTCGGCTTGCCTGGCACGTCTTTTGCCTGGGAGCATCCTGGAAGGAATGGGCGTGCCGGCAGGGTGCATGTTGGATGGAGGGGAAGCTGATGCGGCTGGAGAAACTCTTCGGGCGGCGGGCGATCCGGACGGCCGCCTGGCTGATCGCGGCGCTGGCCCTCGGCCTCCCGGTATCCTCCTGGGGCCAGGAGAAGCAGATCCCCCCGCGCATCCTGCCCCGCAAGGACATCCCCAACGAGGTGCGCTACCCGCAGGCCCCCGCCCTGGACGTCCGCCAGCAGCAGAACCGCAACCTCGTCAAGCAGGCCCGGGGCGAGCGCCGGGAGCTGAAGCCCGGCGGGACGGCGTTCCAGCCCGAGCTCCGCTGAGGGACCCCTTCCCGCAGGCCGCCCCCCAGATTCCCCGCTGGTGGCGCTTCGCCTCCGCCTCGGCGGCGAGGATGCTCGCCCGCTCCTTCACGTCCCCCCGGTAGAGAAGCGCCCGGGCCAGGCCCAGGCGCACGAGCTGGCCGTTGACGAAGAGCGAGGGCCGGCCCGCCTCGT
Organism: Nitrospinota bacterium; assembly: GCA_038042665.1. Lineage (GTDB taxonomy): Bacteria > UBA8248 > UBA8248 > UBA8248 > UBA8248 > 2-12-FULL-69-37. The sequence continues at coordinate 3,335 of JBBTDR010000066.1, read as the reverse complement.
CCAGCAGGTGCACGTAGCGCAGCAGGCGCCCGTAGCGGTCCACGTCGCGGAGGTCCCGCTCGAGCCGCACCGCGCGGCCCTCGACCAGCCTCCGGTTGAGGGCCGCGGCTTCCGCTCCCAGGCACCCCGGCGGGCGGCGCGGGTGGTGCACCTCGGGGGCGTCGATCCCCAGGTAGCGCACCCGCCGGCCGTCGGCGGTGACCACGGTGTCCCCGTCGATCACCCGGAGGATCCGGGCCAGCTCCCCGGGCCCCTCCGCCCGGGCGGGCGAGGGCAGGAGCCAGAGAGCGAGGAGGCAGGGGAGGAGGGGCCGCACGGCGGGGTCCGGAAGGCGGCGGGACTCGTACATCCAAGAATGTATATGGCATGAATGGATATTCGCCGTCAACCGGGATTCCCGCCCGGGCGCGTCCGCCCGGTTGACGCCCCCGGGCGGCTGTTGGATGTTGCCTCCATCGGGAGCGGAGGGGGGACTTCCGGGAGGAGAAGCGCATGCCGCGGGCCGCCGAGGTGAAGCGCGGGGACCAGTTCGACGCCTTCTTCCACGTCCGCGAGCTCCAGGAGCGGCAGAACCGCTTCGGGAAGCCCTATCTTGACCTCCAGCTCGAGGACCACACGGGGTGCCTGCCCGCCAAGGTGTGGGACATCCCCGACCAGGTGATGGGCCCGGTGGAGCGGGGCGACTTCGTCAAAGTGCGCGCCGCGGGGGAGGATTACCAGGGGGCGCTCCAGCTCCGCGTCCTCCGCATCCGCCGGGTGGGGGAGGCCGACCGCGAGGCGGGCTTCCGGGAGGCGGACTGCGTCCAGTCCACCGCCTACGACATCGACCTCATGTGGGAGGAGCTCCGCCGCATCGCCCAGGGCTGCCACCCGCTGGTGGCCGGGCTCCTCCTCTCCATCCTGGACGGGTACGCCGAGAGCTTCCGCTCCTGGCCCGCCTCCCAGCGCATCCACCACCCCTACCTGGGGGGCCTCCTCGAGCACACCCTGTCGGTGACCAAGACCTGCATCTACCTGGCCTCGAAGTACGCCGTCTCGCGCGACCTCCTGGTGGCCGGGGCCATCCTCCACGACGTGGGCAAGCTCGAGGAGCTCTCCCCCGTGGCGGGCAACCACTACACCGCCGAGGGCCGCCTGATCGGCCACCTGGTGCTGGGGCGCGACATCATGCGCGCGCACGCACAAAGGCTCGGAAACCTCCCCCCCGAGTTCCTCCTCCACCTGGAGCACCTCATCCTCTCCCACCAGGGCCAGCCCGAGTGGGGGACGGTCCGGCTGCCCATGACGCCCGAGGCCCTCCTCCTCCACTACGCCGACGACGTGGACGCCAAGTTCAACGTCCTCACGGCCGCCCTCGGGCAGGACAAGGGAGAGGAGGACTTCACCCCCCGCAACCCCGTCATGCAGCGCCACTTCTTCAAGCTCCGGCCCCTCCTTCCTCCCGTGGAGCCCCCGGCCCCCCCGGCGGAGGGTGGCGCGGGGGCCGGGGCTTCCGCGGAGGGAGAGTTTTAGCCCCTGGCCGGCTGCCTCCCGCATGCTTTCCCGAAATCAGCCCCTTCGGGCGCGCAGCGAATCTCAAGATCAGCCAATAAATTGACGATTTTTCCTCATCTAGGACGACCAATTTTTGACATTCCGGCCAATCCCGCCTTCCCCCGGCCTGAGGCTCCCGCTCCCGGCCCCGGGGAAGGGGAGGGAAAATTTTCCTGGAAATCCAGCCCTTTTCCGAAACACCCGGGCGGAAGGCCGAAGCTTCCCTCCCCGCCCCGGCCGCTCCCCGGGCCGGGGGACACCCCTTGGTGGAGGGAGTTGCCTTCCCACCGGGCAGGATTCTCCCTCCCGGCCGGGGGGCGCACCCGGCAAATGGCGGCTGACTCCCCCCAAAGGGGTCCCAACCGCCCCCGGGATGTGAAGTCCCTCACACCTTGTCTCAGCCCGGGCTCACGCCCCCACATCTGGTACGCGGATTGCTTATAAGGCCGGGAGATGGGTTTCACGGTTCCCGAATCTCCGTTCTTCCCAGGAGGATCGAAGATGAAGGCAGAGGCCACCCCCCTCGAACTCACGGAATGCGCGTACTGCTCCCGCCAGCTCGGCGAGCACGACAGCTACCTCGACCTCGCCCCCTCGGGCCCCGTCGTCTACTGCCCCCAGGGTTCCCTCCGCATCGGGCGGATCCTCCCCGTGCGCCGGGTCATCTGCGAGGACTGCCAGGAGGAGCGCGCGCGGATGAGCGCCGGCGACTACGGCACCCCCGTCACCGCCCGGCCGGGACTTCTCTTCCGGGAGTTTCAGGCCGCGCTCTAGGCGGCCCCCCGCCCGCGCCGCAAGGTCCCCCCGCGCGCCCGCCCTTCGCCTCTTCCCCCTGGTCAGACCAGGGGGGTGTTTTTGATGGGCTTTTCCCATCAATTCCCGTTACTAACCGTTACGCCCCTCCCTCCGCCCCGCGCGGGTCGATGATTTTTTCCACCGGAAATCGCCTGAAACCATCGGAACTTTCATTTCGCCTTTCCTCGTAGAAAGAATTTCTCCCTCTCCCTTTGGGAGAGGGTTGGGGTGAGGGCGTTCATCGGCGGCATCCCCTCACCCTGCCCTCTCCCGGAGGGAGAGGGGGGTGGAGCCCCCTCGACAGCCAAGATAGGCCCGGGGGGAGGAAAGGCGGTTACCTCATTTTCCGGCTGGTTCGGGCGCAGGGGAAAGAAGGATGCCATCCCAGGAGGCGGAAGGTAGAATAGAGTTCGCCAAGGGCAGGAGGCCGCCATGACATTCACGGCCGAAGTCGAGCGGGAGGAGGACGGCCGCTGGCTCGCCGAGGTCCGCGGGCTTCCCGGCGCGCTGGCCTACGGGCGGACCGCCGAGGAGGCCCGGGCCAAGGCCCTTCGCGTCGTCGCGGATCGGCTGGAGCCAACCTGCTAAGAGCAGCTGCCAGTGAGCCGCAGGAAGGTTATGACCTGTCAAGCTTTGTCAGTATTTGCTGGACGTTTTCGAGAACTACTTTCGCCAGTTCACTGGAAACGGCCTCAGCGCGATGGACTGCATCGTTGCCTTGCTTACGAATCTTGTGTGCCTCTTCTGCAAATTCTGACGAGAGCAAACCCCGAGCCTCAGCCCGGTCAATCAACATCTCTAGTTCTCCGCGTTTCTGATCCAGAGGTCTTTTGAGGTTGTCATTGATGAGTTTCTGCTCTTCTTCGACATACCGTTTTCCCTTCAAATGCTCTTTGAGCCGCTGCTCCATCACCGCGCGGCAAAAAACAATGCACGCCGCATCGAGGCCGTACAGATATTAATCCGAGCACAAAATGTTTGACATTTTGATGTTTTTCGTTTATGCT
>JBBTDR010000065.1:0-2330 GCA_038042665.1 Nitrospinota bacterium | reverse complement strand
AGACCTCGGGCCAGGCGCCCGGCGAGGGGGGCCTCCCCTTCGGCCTCGACGCCGTGGCCGCCCGCCTCGCCCCCCGCTACGAGCGCGCCCTGCGGGGGGCGGGGGCGGTGGACTTCGACGACCTCCTCTGCCTGCCCATCCGCCTGTTCGAGCGCCATCCGGATATCCGGGACCAGTACCAGGGGCGCTTCCGCGAGGTGCTCGTGGACGAGTACCAGGACACCAACCCCGTCCAGAGCCGCCTGGTGTCCCTCTTCGCCGGGGGGAGCGGGCGGGTGTTCGCCGTGGGGGACGACGACCAGAGCATCTACCGCTGGCGGGGGGCCGAGGTGGAGAACATCCGCCGCTTCGAGCGCGACTTCCCGGGGGCGCGGGTCTTCCGCCTGGAGGAGAACTACCGCTCCACCCGCCGCATCCTCGCGGCGGCCGGGGCGCTGATGGCGGAGGCCCGGGGGCGGCGGGAGAAGAGGCTCTTCACCCAGAACCCCTCGGGCGCGCCCGTGGCCTTCCTCGCCGCGCCCGACCCCCAGGTCGAGGCCCAGATGGTCCTCCAGCGCCTCGCGTCCCTCGGGGCCGGGAGCGTCATCCCCTGGGGGCAGGCGGCGGTGTTCTACCGGACGAACACCCAGTCCCGCGCGCTTGAGGAGGAGGCCCGCCGCCGGGGCGTCCCCTGCCAGGTGGTGAAGGGGGTGCGCTTCTTCGACCGGAACGAGGTGCAGGATCTCGCGGCCTACCTGCGCGCCGTCCTGCGCCCCGAGGACGCCTCGGCCTTCTCACGCATCGTCAACCGCCCCCCGCGCGGGCTCGGGGCCGGGCGCCTCAAGGCCATCGCCGAAGAGGAAGGGGCGATCACCCCGGCGCTGGCCCGCAAGGCGCTGGAGGAGGGGAAGGTGAAGGGCCAGGCCGCCGATGCCTTGGGCGGGCTGCTGGATGTGCTCGCCTCGCTCTCCGCCCTGCGCCTGGGCCCCGCCGCCCTGCTCAAGCGCGCTTTGGAGCGGACCGGGTACCAGGCCTGGCTCAAGGAGGCGGCGGAGAAGGGCGCCTCCCTCGAGCGCCGCCGGGCGGCCGCCCAGGCCATCGAGGGGGCGGCGGAGTTCGTGGCGGCGGCGGCGGCCTTCGAGGAGCGGGTCCGCGAGGAGGAGGGCGTCCCTTCCGAGAGCCGGGAGGCGGTGGCGCTCTTCCTCGAAGAGCTGGCCCTCATGGGAGAGGCGGACGGGCTGGAGTCCGAGGGCGGCAAGCTCTCCCTCATGACCCTCCACGCGGCCAAGGGGCTGGAGTTCCGGGCGGTGGGCATCGTGGGGGTGCAGGAGGGCCTGCTGCCCCACGGCCGCTCCGCCGGGGACCCCGAGGCCTTCGAGGAGGAGCGGCGGCTGCTCTACGTGGGGATGACCCGGGCGAAGGAGCACCTGGTGCTCGCCTGGGCGAAGGAGCGCCGCCCGGAGGGCCCGGACGCGGACGGAGGCTCCTGGGCCGCGCGCCCCAGCCGCTTCGTGGCGGGGCTGGGGGAGGGCATTCTCGCGCGCGAGGGAGACCACCATTCGGCGCCCGCGCGGGCGGGGGGAGGGGGGTGGGCGGGCTTCCGCCGCCCCCTCCGCAAGGAGGCCCCCGCCCCGCGCCTCCCCGGGGCGGAGGGAGAGAAGTTCACCCCGCCCCCGGCCGCCCTGGGGCCCTTCCATCCGGGGGCGAGGGTGGTCCACCCCAAGTTCGGCCCGGGGCTCATCGCCGCCCGGGAGGGGGCGGGGGAGCGGGCGGTGGTGACGGTGAAGTTCGAGCGCGTCGGGGTGAAGAAGCTCGTCCTCCACTTCGCCCAGCTCCAGCCCGCGGGCGGCGGCGTTGACGCCGGGGAGAGCCCGAAGGTATAAGGGGCGCAGCGGGCAAGGAGGCCCGTCCCATGGCGATCACCCGGCAGGATGTCCTTCACGTCTCCCGCCTGGCCCGGCTGGAACTCTCCGAGGCCGAGGTGGAGAAGTTCACCTTTCAGCTGGGGAACATCCTCGACTACGTCTCCACGCTGAACGAGATCGACACCCGGGACGTGCCCCCGACCTCCCACGTCCTCGAGATCACCAACGTCTTCCGCGAGGACGAGGTGGCCGACCCGTCCATCGGGAACCTTGAGGGGATGGCCCCGAGCTTCTACAAGGGGCACTTCCGCGTCCCCAAGGTCATCGAGTAGCGCCTCCCCCCCTCCGATGGCCTATTCCTCCCTCCGCGAATTCGTCCAGGCCCTGGAGCGCGCGGGCGAGCTCCGCCGGGTGAAGGCGCCGGTCTCGGTCGAGCTCGAGATCGCCGAGATCGCCGACCGCTGCGTGAAATCGGGCGGCCCGGCG
>JBBTDR010000064.1:0-2147 GCA_038042665.1 Nitrospinota bacterium | reverse complement strand
CCCGCCTGGAGCGCTTGCGAAGGGCCCTCGGGCTCATCGATGAAGCGTAGGAGCCCCTCCGCCTGGCCGCTCTGGCCGCCCGCCTCGGGGCGAGCCCCTACCACCTCCAGCGGGAGTTCAAGCGGGCCCTGGGCGTCACCCCCCGCCAGTACACCGAGGCCCGCCGGGCCGGACGCCTCAAGGGCCTGCTGCGCGAGGGGGCCTCGATCGTCTCCTCGATGTACGAAGCGGGCTACGGCTCTCCCAGCCGCCTCTACGAGAAGGCGGGGGCGCTCCTCGGCATGACCCCCGGGAGCTACCGCCGGGGCGGGGCCGGGATGAGCATCCGCTACGCCACCGCCCCCTGCGCCCTGGGGCGCCTTCTGGCGGCGGTGACCCCCAAGGGGGTGTGCGCCGTCCAGCTCGGGGACTCGGAGGCTTTCCTCGAAAAAGAGATCCGCCGGGAGTTCCCCCGGGCGGAGGTTTCGCGGGACGAGGAGGGAGTCGGCGGGGCGCTCCGGGCCGTCCTGCGGCTCATGGAGGGCAAAGCGCCCGCCGCCGCGCTGCCCCTCGACGTGCGGGCCACCGCCTTCCAGCGGCGGGTGTGGGAGCACCTGCAAACGATCCCGGCCGGGGAGACCCGGAGCTACGCCGAGATCGCCCGGGCCCTCGGGCTCAAGAGCGGCGCCCGGGCGGTCGGGCGGGCCTGTGCCTCGAACCCCGTGGCCCTCCTCGTGCCCTGCCACCGGGCCGTGCGGACGGACGGCTCGCCGGCGGGCTACCGCTGGGGGGTGGCGCGGAAGGAGAAGCTGCTGGAGGGCGAGCGGAAGCGCCTCGGCGAGAAAAAAGAAAATGCTTGAAGGCCGACAAGCCATCCAGGCCGGCCGGATAAACTGGTGGCCTTGCGCGATCGTCCTGTTCGTCCTCTTCTCGGCGATCCGGGACGTATACTTGGGCGGCGTGTTCCAGAAGTTCAGTTACTTCGAAGTCGTCGCCCTGACGTCCGCTCTGTGTACGCTCTATTTCGCCGCCGTGGTCATCCTCAGACAGCCGCGACAATGGCTGGAGCTCCGCCGGAATTGGCGCGACGCCCTTTGGATCAACCTGGCCACCGCGGCGGCCTGGCTTTCGTATTTCCACGCGCTGAAGAACATCGAGCCCTCCATCGCCAGCACTTTGTATGTCGGGGTCGGCCCGTTCACCATCATCTTCCTGAGAATCTTGGGGATCCATATTTCCTCGCCGGCACCCATCCGGGCCGCCGAGAAATGGTTCGGCGGCGGAATCTTGGCTTCTTTGCTCTTGCTGGCGGGGGTGGAACTCGCGGGGCTGTCCGGGCTGAAGACCTCCGGCGCGGCCGAAAGCCTTTTCAGCCTGGCGCTGGCCTTCCTGGGAGGAGTATTCCTCGCCCTCTACAACCTCATCAGCAAGCGCATGAACGAGAACGGCGTGTCCCCGGAAGCGATCCTCTCCGTCCGCTTCATCGCGATCGCCACCGTTTCATTCGCCGCCATCCTGGGCGGTGGAACCGGCAAATCGGGCTTGCATTCCCACGGCGCGTTGGCGTTCGTCTCCTTGGTGTTGGTACTCCTGATCATCGCGCCCAACTATTTGTTTCAGGTGGGTATCGCCCACACGCCGCCCCTCACGACGAACGTCATCCGAGCCACCGGCCCCATACTCGTATTCATCATTCAGATATTCGAGGGACGCGTCCTTCATTCGACGTACACGTTGTTCTGCATCATCCTCTATTCGGCGTTCGTCGTGCTCAGCAACCTGAGCCGGAGCTGGAGGGAAGCGCCCCCGAAGGGCTGAGCCCCCCTCACCCCTGCACCCGCAGCCGCCCGGGCTCGATGATGGCCTCCACCTCGATCTCGATGAGCATCCCCGGCATGGCGAGCCGGCTCACCTGGACCGCCGTGCTCGTGGGGAGGGGCTCCTTGAAGAAGTCCGCCCGCTCGTCCGAGCAGCGGAAGTACTCGTCCAGATCGGTCGCGTAGGTGTTGGTGCGCACCACTTCGGCGAAGGTGGCCCCCACGGCCTCGAGGGCCTTCCCCACGTTCTCGCAGGTCAGGCGGAGCTGGGCGCGCATGCCCCCCTGGCCCGCCAGGGAGCCATCCTGGAGGCGGGAGGTGCGCCCCGAGACATAGATGTGCACATGGTCC
>JBBTDR010000063.1:0-2736 GCA_038042665.1 Nitrospinota bacterium | reverse complement strand
CCCGGCAAGCGCTACTACGGCGGGTGCGAGTTCGTGGACGTGGCCGAGACGCTCGCCATCGAGCGGGCCAAGGCCCTCTTCCGGATGGACCACGCCTGCGTCCAGCCCCACAGCGGCGCCCAGGCGAACGCCGCGGTGTACTACGGCCTGCTCGAGCCCGGCGACACCATCCTGGGCATGAACCTCTCCCACGGCGGCCACCTCACCCACGGCCACCCCGTCACCTTCTCGGGCCGGTGGTTCAAGGTGGTGGCCTACGGGGTGGACCCCGAGAACCAGGTCATCGACTTCGGCGAGGTGGAGCGCCAGGCCAGGGAGCACCGGCCCAAGATCATCATCGTGGGGGCGAGCGCCTACCCCCGCTTCATCGACTACGCGCGTTTCCGGGCCATCGCGGACGAGGTGGGGGCCGTGGTGATGGCGGACATCGCCCACGTGGCGGGGCTCATCGCCGGGGGCGTCCACCCCAGCCCCGCGGGGCACTGCCAGATCGTGACCACCACCACCCACAAGACCCTCCGCGGGCCCCGGGGCGGGATGGTGCTCTGCGACGCCGCCTTCGCCGGGCGGATGGACAAGGCCATCTTCCCCGGCCTCCAGGGCGGCCCCCTCATGCACGTCATCGCGGCCAAGGCCGTGGCCCTCCAGGAGGCCATGACCGAGGAGTTCCGCCGCTACGCCGCCCAGATCGCCAAGAACGCCAAGGCGCTGGCGGCCGCCCTCATGAAGCGGGGGGTGCGGCTGGTCTCGGGCGGGACGGACAACCACCTGATGCTCATCGACCTGCGCGAGGCGGGCTTCAGCGGGAAGAAGGCCGAGGGGGCCCTCGGCAAGGCCGGCATCACCGTGAACAAGAACGCCATCCCCTACGACCCGCGCAAGCCCGCCCTCACCAGCGGCCTCCGGGTGGGGACGCCCGCCCTGACCTCCCGCAAGATGGGGGAGGCCGAGATGGAGATCGTCGGCGGCTGGATCGCCGACGTCCTCGCCGGCGTGGAGAACGAGGAGAAGCTCGCCTCCATCCGCCGGGACGTGCGCGCGCTCTGCGACCGCTTCCCCATGGGCCCCGGGGGCGCGCGGCCGGAGTAGGGTTCCCCCTCCTTGTCCGTTGAAGCTCAGATCCTGAACCGCTCCTTGGCCGCGCGCTCGAGCTCATCGCGGAACTTCGGGTGGGCGAGGGCGATGAGCCGCTTGGCCCGCTCCTGGAGGCTGAGGCCGAAGAGCTGGGCGGCGCCGTGCTCGGTGACGACGTAGTGGACGTGGGCACGGGTGGTGACCACCCCCGCCCCCGGTTCGAGGACGGGCACGATGCGGGACACCCCCCCGTGCCGCGCGGTGGAGGTGATGGCGATGATGGGCTTGCCGCCCTTCGAGCGCGCCGCCCCGCGGATGAAGTCCACCTGCCCCCCGAAGCCGGAGTAGATGCGCGTCCCGATGGAGTCGGCGCACACCTGGCCGGTGAGGTCGATCTGGATGGCGGAGTTGACGGCGACCATCTTGTCGTTGCGGGCGACGATGTAGGGGTCGTTCACGTAATCGGCCGGGTGGAGCTCGAAGAAGGGGTTGTCGTGCGCGTACTCGTAAAGCGCGCGCGACCCGTAGATGAAGGTGCCGATCACCTTCCGCGGGTGGAGGCTCTTCCGCGCCCCGGTCACGATGCCCTTCTCGATGGCGTTCATCATGCCGTCGGAGATCATCTCGGAGTGGATCCCCAGGTCGCGCTTGCCCTCGAGGGCCATCCAGACGGCGTTCGGGATCTTGCCGATGCCCATCTGAAGGGTGGCGCCGTCCTCCACCAGCTCCGCGATGTTGCGGCCGATGCCCAGTTCGTCCTCCCACAGGGACTCCTCCTCCAACTCGGGCAGGGGGTTGGAGACCTCCACGATCTTGTGGGCCTGGGAGATGTGGATGAAGGAGTCGCCCAGGACCCGGGGCATCTGGTCGTTCACCTCGAGCACCATGACGCGGGCCGCCTCCGCCGCCGCCTTGCTGGCGATGACCTCGACCCCGAGGGAGCAGAACCCGTGGATGTCCGGCGGGGAGACCGAGAGGAAGGCCACGTCCAGCGGGAGGTGCCGCTCCTGGAAGAGTTTGGGGATCTCGTAGAGGAAGACGGGGATGTAGGCGGCCCGCCCTTCCTCCACGGCCGCCCGGTCGCTCGGGCCCACGAAGAGGGACTCGTGGCGGAAGTGCTTCTCCATCCCGCGGAGCGAGAGGGGGTCCTTCCCCACCAGCAGCACGTGGTGCACGATCACGTCCCGCAGTTCGTCCTTCCGGGCGGCGAGGGCGTGGAGGGTGGAGATCGGGGTGGCCGCGTTGCCGGAGAGGTAGATGCGGTCCCCGCTCTTCACCGCCGAGGCGGCGCCCGGGGGGGTGGTGAGCTTCTGCTGGTACTCGGATCGCCAGGTCATGGCAAGTTCACCCCTCGAAGGGTGCCCGCCGGGCGGCCACGGCCCCCATGCGCTCCAGCTGATGGACCGCGCCGAGCAGGCGGGCGTCGCTGAACGGGGCGCCCATGAGCTGCGCCCCGAGGGGAAGACCTTCCCGGCCGAGGCCGACGGGGAAGGCCGTGGAGGGTCCACCGAAGAAGTTCCACAGGCGGGTGAGGGAGACGAGCAGCCCCCGCACCATCGTCTTCCTGCCTTGGAAGCTCACCGCGTCATCCGCGATGGGCGGGGCGGAGATGGGGGTGGCCGCCGAGAGCACGGCGTCCACCCGCCCGAACACCTCCCGCTC
>JBBTDR010000062.1:0-13904 GCA_038042665.1 Nitrospinota bacterium | reverse complement strand
AGATCTTGAAGACGCCGGCCTTGTCGGCGGTGAACTGAATCTTGGCGATCTTGCCCCGCTTCAGCTCGACTTGGTCGGGCTTGTAGTTCTCGACGTGGACCGAGTGCTTGTCGCCGTTGATGCCCACGATCTCGAGCGTGACCTTGTCCCCCTTGCGCACGACCACTTGCAACGGGAGGAAGGTGTAGCCGGACACCTCCCACCGCCCCTTGGCGTCAGGCTGCTTGATGACGTAGCCGCCTCCCTTGGGCAGGTTGGCGCCGGGGAAGGGCTCCTTGTCGATGGTCGCGCCCCCCTTGGGCTCAACCGCCTGCATGTAGATGACCCTCTCGGCCGCCTGGGCGGCGGGGAGCCACGCCGCGAGCAGGGCGGCGCCGCAAACGATCCCGAACAGCGCGATGAGCATCTTGCGTCTGGCCATGGGCCATTCCTCCCGGAAAAGTGAGCGAAAGCATCCCGCCCTCCGGGAAGCAATAAGGGTGCCACGCCAACCACGCGCGTTTTATGCCGGTATCGCTGGAAGGGGCCGTCCGCCCTGCGCAGGGGATTGCGCGCCGCCGCGGGCGCGGCGCCTGACGAAATCCAGAATGCACAGAGAATCCGATGACTTTCCGCTGCGCAGCGCCCTGCGCGGCATGGCTCTCTGGCGGGAGCCGGGATGCACAGCTCCCTGGACCCGCTTCCCGCCCCCGGCGCGCGCAAAAGGGAGGCACCTGCGGCCGCCGCCTGCGGAAGCGCGGCGGCGCTCACTTGATGCGCAGGCGCTTCATCTTGTAGAGGAGCGTGCGCCGGCTGACGCCGAGGGCGCGCGCCGCCTCGGTGCGGTTCCCCTTGCAGGAGGCGAGGGCCCGCAAGATCATCTGGCGCTCCATCTCCCGGTTGACCTGGGAGAGGGCCCTGTTCAAAGACAGGCCCGGAGGACCGGAATCCCCCGCCGGGGACAGAGCGCTCGCCGCCACAGCGATTTCGGGCGGGAGATCCTGTAAGACGAGGGTCTCGCCTCTGGACAAGAGGCAGGCGCGCTCGATGGCGTTCTCCAGCTCGCGCACATTTCCCGGCCAGTCCCAGGCGAGCAGGATGTTCAAAACCTCGGGGCTGAGCTTCCGCCTCGCGGCTCCGCGCTTCGCCGCGCGCTCCAAAAAATGCTCCGCCAGGAGGGGGATGTCTTCCCGCCGCTCACGGAGCGGCGGCACTTCCAGCGGGACGACGCTCAGGCGGTAGAAGAGGTCCTCGCGGAAGTTGCCGTGCCGGACCTCCTCGGCCGGGTCCTTGTTCGTCGCCGACACGACGCGCACGTCCACCTTGATGGGCTGGTTGTCCCCCACGCGGCGGAAGATCCCCTGCTGGAGCACCCGGAGGAGCTTTCCCTGCGTGGAGGCCGTCAAGTCGGCGACCTCGTCCAGGAAGACGGTCCCCCAGTGGGCCTCCTCGAAGAGCCCCCGCTTCGGAGCGATGGCCCCGGTGAAGGCGCCCTTGGCGTGGCCGAACAGCTCGCTCTCCTGGAGATTCTCGGGGATGGCGGCGCAGTCGATGATCACGAAGGGGGCCTCGCGGCGGGGGCTGGTGTAGTGGATGGCGCGCGCGAGCAATTCTTTTCCAGTCCCGCTCTCGCCGCGGATGAGGACGGGCGCCACCGAGACCGCGACGCGCTCCACCTGCCGGAGCAGCTCGGTCATGCGCGGGCTCTTGGCGATGAAATTGCCGACCCCGTAGCGCTCTCCCAGCTCGCTCCTCAGGCGCGCCACTTCCCGCGAGAGGCGCCTCAGCTCCAGGGCATGGGCCACCGAGCGGAGGAAGTCGTCCGCGCGGAAGGGCTTGGTGAGGTATTCGACAGCCCCCGACTTGATGGCGTCCACCGCCGAGGGGATGGTCCCGTGGGCGGTGATGATGATGGAGGGGGCGTCGGGGCTGCGGTTGCGGAGGGAGCGGAGCGTGGCCAAGCCGTCCTGGCCGGGGAGGTACAGGTCCAGGACGAAGAGGTCGAAGGAGACGTCCTCGGAGAGTGCGACCGCCTCCTCGCCCGAGGCGACGGCCTCCACCGCGTAGCCCTCGGACGCGAGCAAATTCGTGAGGTAGAGACGCATGTTCTCTTCGTCGTCCACCACCAGAATCCGGTCGGGGCTATCGGGCAGGGACTCGTTCACCTTGAAGCCTCTCCGAGGCCGCGCTCGCGCTCGGCAGGAAGAGCCGGAACGAGGAGCCTCCCCCGAGGCGGCTCTCCACCTCGATCGCGCCCTTGAGCTCCTCGACCAGACGGAGCGAGACCGCAAGGCCCAGGCCCACTCCCTCTCCCGAGGAGCGCGTCGTCACGAAGGGCTGAAAGATCCGCGGCAGGAGGGAGGGATCGATTCCGGCGCCGTTGTCCCGGACCTCCAGGACGCACACGTTTCGCTCCTCCTTGGAAAGAGGCCCGAGGCGGAGGTCGGCCCCGCCGCCCGGATCTTTGGAGAGCGCGCGGACCAAGAGTTCGCCGCCATTCCGCATCGCCGCGCTCGCGTTGAGGAGCAGGTTCAGCAGGATCTGCTCCACCAGCGACCCGTCCGCCCAGGCGACGGGCGGGGGCCGGTCCGCCTCCACCCGCACGCTGACCGAACCGTGACGCTCCTGGATGCGGAAAAGACGGATGGTCTCCTCCGCCAGCGCGCTCAGGCTGACCGCCTTCGGGCGGACCTCGGCGGGACGCGCGTAATTCAAGAGCGCGCGGATGATCCCCTTGAGCCGCATCACCTCCGAGCCGATGCGCTTGAGATACTCCTCCTCGCCGGGCTTCTGCCCCCCGCCGCGCCGGTTGCGCAGGAGGAGGTCCGCCATGCCCATGATCGAGCCCAGGGGGTTGCCCACCTCGTGCGCGATTCCGGCCGCGAGCTGCCCCACCGTGGCGAGCTTCTCGCTGCGGATGAGTCCTTCTTGGGTGGTCTTGAGCTCGACCAAGGCCCTCTGGAGGCTTTTGGCCTTCTCCCCGATCTCGCGGGATTGCTCCAGAATGGTCTGAGACGCCCTCCGGAAGTGGATGAACAAGCTCACGTACAAAATGAGCGCTCCGCCCAGCACGATCCCCCACACGATCACGCGCTGACGCCAGAGGCGGTCATAAAAGGGGGTAAGCGAGGTGTAGATTTCATACACGCCGACGACCGCGCCCGTGTTCGAGTCCCGGATGGGCAGGTAGACTTCGAACAATTGGCTCACGCCGAGCGTGCGTTCGGCGACGTTCTCGGGATGGGAGAGGTCGGTGACGCCGAAGCTCCTCTCGCCCGCGAGGGCGCGCTCCAGGTTCCGGTTGCCCGGGTAGTGCTTCCCCACCTGCTGGGGATCCCTCGAGTGGTAGATCAGGCGGCCCGAGCCGTCGTAGAGCTTGATGGCGACCGCCTTCCGCTCCTCCAGGAGGGGGGCCACCGCCCGCTCGAGGCGGGAGGGGTCCACCCTGTCGCGGAAGTTCCTGAGCTCGGCGTCGGTGGGAAGCGTGCCCGTGACCGCCTGGAAGAAATCCAGGCTGGCCAGCGAGGCTTGGCGGAACATTTGGAGTTCAATGTAGTAGGTGATGGAGAGGGCCAGGAGGAGGGTTCCGCCCGCCCATAGAAGAGCGCCCATGAGGGAGAATTTGGTCAGGGTCCGGGTGAGCATCGGCGAGCCCTCTCGGGGCCATTATAGCCGACATCTCCAAAACAGCCGCTTGGGTCCGCCCCGTCCCGTCTGAGTGCCCGAAGGGCCTGAACCTGCCCCGGCCGGCGTGCCGCTCCCCACGCGAATCTCCCTACAGTGGCGGACCCACCTCCCTCTCTGGCCCAAAGGCGATGCGGCCTCTCCGGCTGCTGGAGGAGAGCCGCCGGGCGCACCCGGGCCTCCTTGGGCCTGTTCCGCCGGTTCTTCATCTCAACGAACAGGGCAGCTCTCGATGAGGACCACCTTGCGGGTCTTCTGGTGGAGGAGGCGAAAATCAAATCCGTCCGAAAGACTTCCGCCGTGGGCGTGAACGCGCGTGTCTTGCTCTTTCAGGTTCGCCCGGGGCATACCCGCCCACCAGCGGACCTTCCGCTGGTCCGATCCACATCAGGGCATCCTGGCCCCTCGCACGGACGGGAGGGGGGAAGACGCTCACCCACAGTCAGACAAAGGGAGCCCGCCCGGTGCCGGTTGGCGTTCTTGGCTATTTTGGGAACAGGGCCTTCTTGTGGCGTCCCTGGGGCAAACCTCAAGCCATGCCACCGCCCATCAGGGGGCATGACCCGCGGACCCGCTGTCAGATGGCCACCCGCAGGTTCAGCCAAGCTGCTGATTTATCTGGAGCCGACGGGGGGACTCGAACCCCCGACCTGCTGATTACGAATCAGCTGCTCTACCGGCTGAGCTACGTCGGCGCGCGGCTTGGGTTTCGCCGGAGAGGGAATTGACCACAGGGGGAAAGGCCCCGTCAAGGCGCCCGGGCGGGGGGGGTCCCGCTCGCGCGCCGGCCCCGCTTGACGCCGCCCCCCATCCCGCGTAAATCTTTGATTCCCTTGTGTGCCGCTAGCTCAGCCGGTAGAGCAACGGACTTTTAATCCGTAGGCGCCGGGTTCGACCCCCGGGCGGCACACCAGGTTTTGCCCCCTCCCGCCCCGAAGCCTACTCCGCCAGGACGCCGAACACCTCGACGAGGTTGCCGGAGGGGTCCCGGAAGAAGAGCTGGCGCATGCCGAGGCGGGCGTTGACGCCGTCCTTCACCTGGACGCCCCGGCCCTCGAGGTGCTTCTTCACCCGGTCCAGGTCGTCCGAGGCGAAGGCGAAGTGGGTCTCCCCCGCCCCCGTGCCGGGGAGGCGGCGGCTCCCCTCCTCCTCCGGGCGCGCGGTGAGGTGAAGCTGGCAAGCCCCCGCCTGGAACCACTTGCCCGGGTTCGGGAGGGCGGGCCGGCGGATTTCCGGAAGGCCGAGGACCCCCCCGTAGAACGCCTGGGCCTCCCCCAGGTCGTCCACCGCGACCGAGATGTGATGCATCCCCTTCAGCATGAGCGCCGCTCCCCGCCCAGAACCGCTAGACCCGCCCCCGCCCGGAACTTCCCCAGGCCCCAGCATACCATCCCCAAGGCATGGAGACCGCGCTATAATGGGGGGCATGTCCACGGCTTCCGAGGCATCGCGCCCGTCCGTCCGGGGAGCGGCAGAGGCGCCCCGCGCGCTGGGAGGAGAACGATGGAGCTAGGTGATTTGTTGGTCATTCTCACCGCCGGTTTCTTCGCCACCTACGTCCATCTGGTCCTCGCCCTGTGGGCCGGGAAGGTGGGGCTCGCCCGGCTGGACTTCTCGAAGGGCATGGCCCACCTCTGCTTCGGCGAGTCCTACGACGGCCACCCTCCCGTCATGTTGGGCTTCGTGGTCGTGCACCTGAACGGCATGTTCTTCGCCTTGCTCTACGCCTATCTGGTCGGGTACCACCTGCCGGGCCCGCCGCTGATCCGGGGGCTCATCTGGGGAGGGTGCCTCTTCGCGGGCTCGCAGCTGGTCTTCAACCCCTTCGTGACGGGCCACGGCTTCTTCGCCCGCCGGATGCACCCCCGGGCCTGGCTGACGGCGCTGCTCGTCCACACCACGTACGGGGCGGTGCTCGGCTGGCTCTGCCCGGTCCTGTAAGCTCCCATCCGGAACCGGGGCGGCCACCGCGCCCCCCCACGGACTGGAGGACCGCCTGGCCATGAGCGCCTGGCCCCCCGAAACCGGCAGCCTGGACTTCTCCACCCTCCGCTCCCTGTACGGGAGCGGCGCCCTGAAGCCCGGGGAGGTGCTGCGGGCCGTGCTCGCCCGCATCGCCCGCCAGGGGGACGACAAGGTCTGGATCAGCCGCCCTCCCGATGCGGAGGTCCTCCGCCGGGCCGGGGAGCTGGAGGCCCGGCTCAGCCAGCGCGGGGCGCAACGCGCCCTGGCCGAGCTCCCCCTCCTCGGCCTCCCCTTCGCCGTCAAGGACAACATCGACGCCGCCGGCCTCCCCACCACGGCCGCCTGCCCGGCCTATGCCTACCTCCCCCGGCGGACGGCCACCGCGGTGGAGCGCCTCCTCGCGGCGGGGGCGGTGCTGGTGGGGAAGACCAACCTCGACCAATTCGCCACCGGCCTCGTGGGGGTGCGCTCCCCCTACGGGACTCCCCGGAACCCCTTCGATGGCCGCTACATCCCCGGGGGCTCGAGCTCGGGCTCGGGGGTGGCGGTCTCGGCGGGGCTCGTGAGCTTCGCCCTGGGGACCGACACGGCGGGCTCGGGGCGGGTGCCCGCGGGCTTCCTGAACGTCGTGGGGCTCAAGCCCACCCGGGGGCTCGTGAGCGCCACGGGGGTGGTGCCCGCCTGCCGCTCGCTGGACTGCGTCTCGGTCCTCGCCCTCACCGTCCCGGACGCCCTGGGCGCCCTCCGCGTCATGGCCGGAGAAGACCCGGAGGACCCCTACTCCCGCCCCGCCCCCGCCGGCTGCTTCGAGACGGCGGCGCCGCTGCGCGGCCTGCGGGTGGGGGTCCCCCGGCCGGATCAGCGGGATTTCTTCGGGGACCGGGAGGCCGGGCGCCTGTTTGCCTCGGGCGTCCAGCGCCTGGCGGAGCTGGGTCCGCGGGTGACCGAGGTGGACTTCGAGCCCTTCCGGGAGACGGCCGAGCTCCTCTACGGCGGCCCCTGGGTGGCCGAGCGCCTGGCCGCGATCGAGGCGTTCCTCGCGAAGAGCCCCGAGGCCCTCCATCCCGTCACCCGCGAGATCATCGAGGGCGGGCGCAGGTACTCCGCCGCCGACGCCTTCCGCGCGATGTACCGCCTGGAGGCGCTGCGGAGGCGGACGGCGCCCTGCTGGCGGGAGATGGACGCGCTGGCCGTCCCCACCTCGGGGACCATCTACACCGCCGCCGAGGTCGAGGCGGACCCCATCCGCACGAACACGAACCTGGGCCGCTATACCAACTTCGCCAACCTGCTCGACCTCTCGGCCATCGCCGTGCCCAATGGCATGGACGGCCGGGGCCTCCCCGGCGGGATCACCTTCCTCGCCCCCGCCTTCCGCGAGGGGCTCCTCTGCGCCCTGGGCGAGGCCTTCCAGCGGGCGGGCGGGCTCCCGCTCGGGGCGGGCGCGAACCCCATCCCCCCCGCCTAGCCGCCGGCTCCCCGGGGCTTGCCCCGGGGCCGGTTTGGGGGAACAATCCCCTCCGCGCTCACTCCGCCGGGACCTGGGATGGAAAAGCCTGAGTTCGCGTGGGAGAACCTCTCGCCGGGCATGGTGATCGGGGAGCGGACCCTCACCGTCACCCCCGGGATGGTGGCCGCCCACCGCGAGGCCGTGGGCGCGGACCGCCCCTGGTACCGGGGGGACTCGCCCTTCGGCGGGCCCATCGCGCCCCCCATGATCTTCATCAACGATCTTCTCGCCATCTACGACGAGAACTTCCGGCGCTTCGGGACCATCCACGCCAAGCTCGCCTACAGCTTCCACCGCCCGGCCCGGGTGGGGGAGCGCGTCCGCCAGAAGGTGACGGTGAAGGACCTCTACGTCCGCCGCGGCAAGGGATGGATCGTGAGCGAGCTGGTGGTGCGGGGAGAGGCGGGGGACGTGATCTGCACCTCGCTCCACACCTCGGTCCTGAGCCTCACCCGCGCCCAGGAGGAGCCCCCGGCATGAACGCTCTTCTCCCCCCGCCCGAGGGCCTGCGGCCCGGCGACAGCCTCCCCCCCCTCGCCCGCGCGATCGGGTGGGAGGAGATCCGCCGCTTCAACCGCTACGCGACCGGCGGGAGAGACATTCGGAACATCCACACCGACGACGAGACCGCGCGCCGGGCGGGGCTCCCCCGGGCCGTCGCCGCGGGCCGCCACCCGGTGGCCTTCATCGCCGAACGCATGGCGGACCTCTTGGGAGCGGGTTTCCTGGCCGGGGGCGGGCTGGAGGTGACCTTCGTCAAGCCGATCTTCCCGGGGGACGTGCTCCAGCTGACGGCCCGTCTCAAAGAGAGAACCGAGGAAGAAAGGGGCTCCCGCCTGGTTTTCGAGGTCGCCCTCGTAAACCAGGCGGGCGCCGCCGTCACCGTGGGAACGGCGAGCGGCCTGATTCCCTCCCGTTAACCTCGGATTCCTTTCGCTTTTTTGCCCGGATGGCAATCCATCTCCCTCCCCGGGCCCCTCGTTCCCAGATGAAGATCGTTTCTGAGACCGCTGAAGTATAATAAGATATCAGGGACGGTTGATGGTGGCCGGGAGGCCGGCGCGAGCCGCCCCCGGGCGAAGGGGCGAACGGCCGGAGGCCCGGCGTGAGAATCTGGTCTTCCATCCTCCTCTCTCCAAGGCTTTTCCTTTGGACCCGGGTGTGGGGGGGGATTTTCGCCGTCGCGCTCTCCCTCACGGGCGGCTACCTCTCCGCCCGGGCGATGCGGAACATCCTGATCGAGAACGACGCCCGCCACCTGGTTGATCATCTCCGCGCCGAGTTCTGGCAACACTTCAGCCCGGAGGACCTCCTCGAGCCCGGGTCCCCAAGGGCCGCGGCGGCGTTCGCCGATCTCGCGCGCGACCCTACCCTTGCGAACGTCGAGGACCTCCGCGCGCTGCGCCTCTGGACCGCGGAGGGGAAGCGCCTGTGGTCCTCCTTCGAGACCACCGGCGAGGAAGCGCCTTCGCAAGCCATGTTCGGCAAGGCCCTGCGCGAAGGGTCCGCCTTCGGGCTGATCCCTCCGGGAACCTTCTTCGCCGCCTTGCTGCCGGAGCCCGCGCCTCTTCAGCTGGAGGCCTGGGTGGCGGTGCCGGGGCAAAGCCAAGCGCCCCCCGGCGTCCCTCCCCGGTTCGTCATCGAAGCCCGGGCCGAGTCCAGGGACCTGCCCGGCCAGATCAACGCCTACAAGGCCAGCATCTGGCTCATGAGCGGCACCCTCGGCCTGCTCGCGGCGGCCCTCCTCCACCTCAGCTTCTCGCTGGTGGCCCGCGCGCACGGCGCCGCCTCCCGCCAGGCGGCCCAAGCGAGGCTCGCCAGCAAGATCGCCCAGTCCCTCAGCAAGGACCTGACCCCCGACAACCTCTTCCGCAACATCATTCAAGAGATCCGCCAGGCGGTGCCCTGCGACCGCTTCGTGATCGCGGGGGTGGACATGGCCACCGGCGATCACCGCATCCTGCACGAGGAATCCGACCTGCCCGTTCCCGCCTTCGCCGCCGGGGAGATCCGGGACCGCGGGGAGTGGTACCTCAAGAACATCTACCCGCGCATGCGCCCCCTCAACATCCCCGACATGGAAGAATGGGACGTGTCCTGGGTCCGGCGTCTCCGCGACGCGGGCTTCCAGAGCTGCTTCATCATGCCCATCCTGCGGGAAAGCGAAGCGGGCCATCTCGCCCACCTGGGCATGTGCTGGAGGAGAAAGGGAGGCATAGCGCCCGAGCAGGAGGAACTCATCGCCGAGCTGGCGGGCCACCTCGGGTCGGCGGTCCGCAACGCCGCGCTCTTCCAGAAGGCCGAGGCGCGCGCCTCCCGGCTGGCCCGGCTCAACGTCCTCAGCCGGCAGATCGCCCAGACCACCGACCTCCGGCAGATCCTGGACGGCATCGTCCAAGCCGCGGTGGAGCTCCTCGGCGGGACCATCTCGCGGGTCTTCCTGGTGGACGAGGAATCGGGCGCCTTGATCCCGCAAGCGCACGCGGGGCGGATCCCGCCTCCGGAGGCTCCGGCGGTAACCTTGCGGGTGGGGCGCGGGGTCATCGGGCGGATCGCCGAAACGGGCGTGCCCGCCCTCATCGCCGACGTGCACACCCACCCCGAATGGCTGTTCCGCGACTGGGTGCGGGAGAACGGGCTCCACGCCTACGTCGGCCAGCCCCTGCGGCTGGGGGGGAAGTCCATCGGGGCGATCCATTGCCTCTCGGACAAGGTGGGCTTCTTCTCCCCGGAAGACCTGGAGCTCCTGGGCTCGCTCTCCTCCCAAGCCGCCATCGCCATCGAAAAGGCGCGCCAGTTCGAGGAGGCCCAGCAGCGCGCCGTCCGGCTGGAGGTCGCGGGCGAGATCAGCAAGGCCCTCGCCTCCGTTCTCGGGCCCGAAGAGCTGTTCCGCACGATCGTCCGGGAAATCCGGAAGGTGGTGCCGTGCGAGCGCTGCGTCGTCGGCTCGCTCGACCGGGAAACCCGCGCCTACCACACGTGGCATCTGGAATCCGACTTCGAGCTTCCCATCCGCGCCGAGGCTTTCGACGACACGGGCGCCTGGTGGGACAGGGAGGTATACGAGCAGAAACGCTGCGTGAACATCCCCGACATCAGCGGCATCCCCCACCGCCGCGCGGCCCGGATGGCCGGCGCCGGGGTCAAGAGCGTCCTGGTCATGCCCATCCTCCAGGACGGAGAGTGCGCCGCCCATCTCTTCCTGGCCAGCACCCGGGCGGCGAATTTCACCCGCGGCCACGAGCGGCTTCTCGCTTCCCTCTCCGGTCATCTGGGCGTGGCGTTCCGCAACGCCGCCCTCTACCAGGCTTCCGAGGACAAGACCTCCCGGCTGGAGGTCACCGGCGAGATCGCGAGGGCCGTGAGCTCCTCCCTCGAGCCGGAGGAGATCTTCCAGACGATCGCCCGGGAGATCCGGCGCGCCATCCCGTGCGAGCGCTGCGCAATCGCGACCCTGATCCCGGACACCATCTCGCCCTCCTACTGGTACGTCGACGCCGACGTCAAATTGGAATACCTGCCTCCCGGCCAGGGCGAGGAGATCGTCAAAACAGTCCTTGACCTCGTGTACCAAGGCAAGAAGCCGCATTACATACCGGACCTCGGCCGCGAAGGCGCGCCGCAAGGCCGGCTCGCCCGCGCCGGCCTGCAGAGCGCCTTCTTCGTCCCCGTGCTGCAAGGGGAGGAGTGTGTCGCGCACATCTCCATCTCGAGCACCCGGCCCCGCGCGTTCACCCGCGCCCAGCAGGAGCTCCTCGCCTCCATCGCCGCTCACGTCGGGCCGGCCATCCGGAACGCCCGCCTGTACCAAGCCTCCGAGGAAAAGAGCGCCCGCCTCGAGGTCACGGGCGAGATCGCGAGGGCCTTGGGCTCCTCCCTCGAGCCGGAGGAGATCTTCCAGACGATCACCCGGGAGATCCGGCGCGCCATCCCCTGCGAGCGCTGCGTCATCGCCACCGCCGAGCTGCCCGGCCCCTTCACCTCGTACTGGCGCGTCGATTCCGACATCGAGGTGCCCCCACCTACCCACCTCGAGGCCGAGGCGATCCGCAACACGGCCATCAAGGCGCTGTACGAGCGGAAAGCGCCTTATTACATCCCGGACATCGCCAAGGAGCGCGGGCCCGGGGATCGGTCCGTCCGCGCGGGCCTCCGCAGCACGCTGTTCGTCCCCGTGCTGGACGGATCGGAGTGCCGCGCCCACATCGCCGTATCGAGCACGCGCAGCCATGCCTTCACCCCCGGTCACCGGGAGCTCCTCGCCTCCATCGCCGCCTATGTCGGGCCGGCCATCCGGAACGCCCGCCTGTACCAAGCCTCCGATGAAAAGAGCACCCGCCTTGAGGTCACGGGCGAGATCGCCAAGGCGCTCAGTTCCTCCCTCGAGCCCGAACGGCTTTTCCAGACCATCGTCCGCGAGATCCGCAAGGCGGTCCCCTGCGAGCGGTGCGTGATCGCCCGCCTGGATCTCGCCGCCGCGGCGTACGAGTACTTCCATATCGAGAGCGACCTCGAAGTTCCCGACAGGACGGCCGAGGCCGACCGCGTCAGCACCCGATGGTTCCACCGGGAGGTGTACGAAACAAAGCAGCCAAAGCTCGTCCCGGACCTGTCGAAGTGCCTCGACGACGACACGATGAGGCCCTGGTCGGAGCGTCTCGCCCGGGCCGGGCTGCGCAGCTTCCTGGTCATCCCGATCCTGCAAGCCGGGAACAGCATCGCCCACCTCGGGATCTCGAGCGTGAGGGCAAACGCCTTCTCCGGCGCCCAGATATCCCTGCTCACCTCCATCGCCCAGCACATCGGCTCGGCCATCCGAAACGCCAGGCTCTACCGGACGGCCGAGGAGCGCGCCTCCCGCCTCGCCGTCCTCAACGAGGTGAACCGGACGATCTCCGAGAACCTCGAGCTGGAGGAGACTCTCGAAAGCATCGTCCGGGCGGTCACCACCCTCATCGGCGCGGATCACGCGCGGATTTTCATGCCCGATCCGGAGACCCGGAACCTCGTCCTCAAGGCCCATCACGGCCTTCAGCCTTGGCCCAGCGGGGTGGAGGCCCATCTTCCGCCGGGCCGGAGCCTGACCAGCTGGGTCTTCGAGCACGGCGAGCCCGCCCTCATCCCCGATCTCCGGAGCGACAAGCGCTGGGACCCCATGCCCTGGGAGTGGGTGCCGCTGGAGTCGTTGCGCGCCGCCGCCTGCCAGCCGTTGACGGAGGGGGGGAAGCCGATCGGGGTCATCCTCGCCCTGGCGGAAAAGAGGGGCGCCTTCAGCGGGGAAGACCTGGCCCTGCTCGGCGGCCTCGCCGCCCAAGCCTCCATCGCCGTCGAGAAGGCCGTGCACTTCTCGAAGGCGCGCGAGCGCGCCGTGCGCCTGAGCACCCTGAACCAGCTGAACCAGAAGATCATCGACGCCTATTCCTTGGACGAGATCCTGAACGCGCTCCTCCAATCCTCCGCCGAGCTGTTCAGGGTGGGGCACACCCACATCTTCCTCTTCGACGAGGCCGCGGGGCGCCTCACGCTCCGGGCGTGCCACGGCAACGTCCCCATGAGGGATGGCCGCCCCATCACCCTCGCGCCGGGCGAAGGGGTCGGCGGCCAGGTGTTCGCGAGCGGCCAGCCCGTCAATTTGCCCGACGTCGCCAAGGAACCCCTGTGGATCGCGCTGGAGTGGTCGCGCCAGGCCGGACTCCGCTCCATGCTCTCCCAGCCCTTGACGCAGCGCGGCCGGACCATCGGCGTCATCAACTGCCTCTCGGACAAGGTGGGCTTCTTCAGCGGGGAGGACCTCGACCTCCTGGGCGCCCTCGCCTCCCAGGCCGCCATCGCCATCGAGAAAACCACCCTCCTCACCCAAGCCCAGGGGCGCGCCGCGCGCCTGGAGCTCACGGGGGAGATCGCCAAGGCGCTCAACTCCTCCCTCGAGCCCGAGCAGATTTTCCGGATCATCGTCCGCGAGATCCGCCGAGTGGTCCCCTGCGAGCGGTGCGTGATCGCCCGCGTGGTCCCCGAGACCAAGGAATACGTGTACTACCACACCGAGTCGGACCTCCCGGTGCCCAAGAGGGCGCCCCACACGGACCGCATCAGCGGCGGGTGGTTCTACCGGGAGGTGTACGAAACCGGGCGGCCCAAGTACGTCCCGGACCTGGCCGAGCGCTCCGACCCGGACATGACCCCCTGGTCGGAGCGCCTCGTGCGGGCCGGCCTGCGCAGCCTGCTGGTCATCCCCATCCTCCAGGCCGAGGGATGCACCGCCCACCTCTCGCTTTCCAGCGTGAGGACCGACGCCTTCTCGGGCGCCCAGATATCGCTGCTCACCTCCATCGCCCAGCACGTCGGTTCGGCCATCCGCAACGCCTCGCTCTTCCGTACCGCCGAGCAGCGGGCCTCCCGCCTGCTGGTCCTGAACCAGCTCAGCCAGCACATCACGGAGAACCTGGCCCTGCACGACACGTTGGGCAACATCGTCCGCGCCGCCTGCGATCTCCTCCAGGCAGTCCACGCCCGCATCTTCCTGATCGAGGAGGGCACGAACCGCCTCGTCCTCCGCGCCCACCACGGCGACGTGCCCGGCCCCACTCCCCAGGAACACTCCTTCGCGGTGGGCGAGGGGCTGGTTGGCCGCGTGGCGGAATCGGGGGAGCCCATCGTCGTTCCAGACATCACCGCGCGGCACATCCCGATGATGGGCGAGTGGGCCCGCGCGAACAACATCAACTCCTACATCACGCGCCTTTCCCGCAATCGTCCCAATCACATC
>JBBTDR010000061.1:0-5987 GCA_038042665.1 Nitrospinota bacterium | reverse complement strand
GGGCCATCGCCGCCCAGGTGCTGGCGGCCGGCCCCGCCCAGCAGGCGGGCGTCCGCGCGGGGGACATCCTCCTCGCCCTGGGGGGGCGGGAGCTCGCCTCCCGGGAGGATTATCTGAACGAGCTGGCGGGCTACACGGTGGGCTCGAGGGTGGCGCTCAGGCTCTGGCGCGCGGGGCAGGCGCTGGACGCCCAGGTGACCCTCGCCCCCGTCCCCGCCGCCCTGGCCGAGGAGATTGCCTGGAGCTGGCTGGGCCTCCGGGCCTCCCCCATCACCGCCGAGGCGGTCCAGAGCCACCGCCTGGCCACCCGCAAGGGGATGCTCATCACCCAGGTGCTCCCCGGCGGGCCCGCCGAGAACATCGGCATCCGGCCCGGGGACGTCGTCCGCCAGATCAACGCCCAGGACACCGACGAGGCCGACGCCTTCCGCGAGGCGCTCGTGCGGGCGCGGGAGCTGCCCCGCGTCCAGCTCCTCGTCCAGCGCCGCCAGCAGGGCTACAACGTCACGCTCGAGCCCTAGGCGTCATTTCCCAACACGTTGTGCAGGCCGCGGATGTCAGGACCGCCCCCGCTCTCCCGAGTCCTTTCGGGGCCCCCAGCGTCGAGACGCTGGGGCGGGGGGAGAGGTGAAGGGGGCGATCTGTAGGGGCGGTTCGCGGCTCGGCTGAGCTCGCCGAAGTCGAACTGCCCCTACAGCACGGCAGCGCGCGTCCCTCCTCCCGGCGCTCTCCCAGTGGGAGAGGGAGAAGAGCCAGCCCCATCAGGGGGTGAGCAACCGCTGAGATTCCACAACTAGGCTTCCGGCGCGAGCCCCGGGCCGGACAGGCGGGCGTGCTGCTGGTAGGCGTAGCGGTCGGTCATGCCCGCGACGTAGTCGCACACCATGCGGTGGCGGCCGTCCGCCCCCTCGCGCTTCGCCACGTGCGGGGGCAGGCGCGAGGGGTCCCCGGCGTAGGCGCGGAAGAGGCCGGTCAGCACCTGGCGGGCGCTCGCCTCGAGCTTGACCACCCGCTCGTTGCGGTACATCCGCTCCATGAGGAAGCGCTTGAGCTCCTGGTTGCGCCCGGCCATCGCCAAGCTGAAGGCGGCGCAGCCGTGCCCTCTCTGGCGCACGTCCCCGATGCTGCCCAGCTCCAGCTCCCCGACCCGGCGCCCGGTGGCGAGGATGAGGTCGGTCACCTGGGCGTTGATGATGCGCCGGATGGTCTCGTGCTTGATCTCGCGGGGGGAGGCGCCGGGGAAGTCCCTCTTCGCGGCGAAGTAATGCTCCTCCCAGAGGGAGCAGGCGGCCGCCTCCCCGGGGGTGAAGAGGCGGGAGGAGAGGCCGTCGTCGAGGTCGTGGTTGTTGTAGGCGATCTCGTCGGCCGCATCCACCACCTGGGCCTCCAGGCTGGGGGCGGCGCCGCGCGCGAGGCCCTCGGGCAGGGGGCCGCCGTAGCGGGGGAGGTACTTGATGATGCCCTCCCGGGTCTCCCAGGTGAGGTTGAGGCCCGGGAAGGAGGGGTAGCGCCGCTCGAGCCGCTCCACCACCCGCAGGGCCTGGAGGTTGTGCTCGAAGCCCCCCTGGCCCCGCATGAGCTCGTCCAGCACCTTCTCCCCGGCGTGGCCGAAGGGGGGGTGGCCCAGGTCGTGGCCCAGGGCCACCGCCTCGGCCAGCTCCTCGTTGAGCCGCAGGGCCCGGGCGATGGAGCGCGCGATCTGGCTCACCTCGAGGGTGTGGGTGAGGCGGGTGCGGAAGTGGTCGCCCTCGTGGTTCACGAAGACCTGGGTCTTGTACTCGAGGCGGCGGAAGGCGGTGGTGTGGAGGATGCGGTCGCGGTCCCGCTGGAAGGCCGAGCGCATGGGGTGCTCGGCCTCGGGGTGGGCCCGCCCCAGGCTCCGGGCGCTGCGGGCCGCGCAGGGGGCCAGCAGCTCCGCCTCCCGGCGCTCGGCCAGCCGGCGCAGCTCGTTCACGGGCGGGCCTCCTGCCGCTTCCGCGCGGATCGGGAGGGGGACTTCCGGACGGGGCGCGCCGGCGGCACCCCCGTCCGCCAGGCCGCGAAGAGATAGGTGACGGCGAGCCCTCCCCAGGGGGCCCAGCGCTCGGCCACCCGGCGCACCTGCTTCTCTTCCGCGCGCTCGCGCCCGAGGCAGTAGCGGGCCACCACCTTCCGCACCCCGAGGTCCCCGCCCGGGAAGGCCTCCACCCGCCCGAGCCCCCGGAAGAGGGCCTGCTCGGCCGTCCAGCGGCCCACCCCCCGGAGGGCGCTCAGCCGGGCGGTCGCTTCCTCGAAGGGCAGGCGGAGGAGCTCCCCCTCGTCGATCTCCCCCGCCTCCGCCGCGCGGGCCGCCCCGATCGCATACTCCGCCTTCCGTTCAGAGAATTGCAAACGGCGGAGCTCCCGCGGCTCCGCCCGGGCCAGGGCGGCGGGGCGCGGGAAGGCGAAATACCGCTCCCCCTCCAGCGCCAGCGGCTCCCCCCAGCGCTCGGTCATCCGGCCCCGGATGGCCGCGCCGAAGCCCACGTTCACCTGCTGGGTGGTGATGGCGGTGAGGAGGGCCTCGAAGAGGCTCAGGCAGCGGACGGGCTTGAGGCCCTCGAACCGCCCCACGAGGGAGCCGAGGTGCGCGTCCCCGCGCGCCATCGCGTAGAAGGGGGCGAGGTCGAGGTCGAAGGCCAGGAGACGGCCGAGCGCCCGCTCCCCCGCCCGCGCCGCCCCGCGCGGGAGGCGCCCGGGGGCGCGCAGGCGCATGGCGACCGGGGCGTCCGTCCCCTCCCCTCCCGCCTCGGCCTCGAGGAGGAGGAGCCCGCCCGCGCCGTCCTCCACCGCCCGGCGGAAGGTGCGGCCGTCGTAGAGGTTCACCCTCTCCCCGCGCGCCATGAGGAAGCGGGCGGCGCTCGCCTGGAAGTGGAAGGGGCCGGGGACCCGGAGCAGGCGGCGCAGCTCCCGGGCCACGGGTCAGTCCAGCATCCGGCGGCCCACCAGGCCGCAGGCGACGGCCAGGAAGGCGAGGGTGAAGGCGCTCAGCATGAAGACGTGCCAGGCGGCGTTCTCCACCTGGCCGTGGACGATGAGCCCCCGGGCGAGGACCACGGCGTGGGTGAGGGGCATCGCCTGGGAGAGGCTCTGCATCCAGGCGGGGAGACCCTGGAGGGGGAAGAACGTCCCCGCGAAGAAGAACATGGGCATCACGACGAGGGAGTAGTGGAAGTTGAAGAAGGCGTAGCTGGGCGCCAGCGCGGTGGCGATGAGCCCCAGCCCCGCGAACATGAGGCCCTCGACGAACACCACCGGCAGCACCATGACCGCCCAGGGGGAGCCCACCAGCCCGAAGAGGGCCAGGACGATGAGCATGAGCACCGCCCCGATGAGGGAGCGCGAGGCGCACCAGAGGAGGTCGCCCAGCACCACGTCCCCCACCGTCAGCGGGGCCGAGAGCATGCCCTCGTAGGTGTGCTGGATGCGCATCCGGGAGTAGGCCCCGTAGGTGGCCTCGTAGGAGGAGGCCCACATGGCGATCGAGACCACGAGCCCCGGCCCGATGAACTGGGCGTAGGAGAGCCCGTCCATCTCCGGCACGAAGCGGCCCACCCCGTAGCCGAAGGCCAGGAGGTAGAGGGCGTGCTCGGTCAGGCTGCCCGCCCACTCCGCCACGAACCAGGTGCGGTACATCACCAGGTGCCGGATCCACACCCGCACGGCGCGGTGGCTGGGGGCGTGCAGGAGGAATTCGCTCATTCGCGCAGCTCCCGGCCCGTGAGGCGGAGGAAGAGGTCCTCCAGGGTGGCGGGCCGCCGCAGGAAGTTCCGCTGGCCCGAGGTGAGGAGCCGGTCCATCACCTCGGCCCCGCCCTCGCAGTAGAGGTAGAGGGTGTCCCCCACCCGCTCGGGGTGGAAGGGAAGGCCGTCCAGCACGCGCAGGACGGGCTCCGTCTCGACGCCCCGCAGCTCGAAGACCTCCTCCCCCACCCGCTCGCGCACGAGGCCGGCCGGGGGGCCCTCGACGAGGAACCTGCCCTCGTCCATCACCCCGATGCGGTCGCAGAGCTGGGCGGCTTCCTCCATGTAGTGGGTGGTGAGGAGGATGCTCAGCCCCTGGCGCCTGAGCTCCCGCAGGCGGTTCCACACCAGGTGGCGGGCCTGGGGGTCGAGCCCCGTGGTGGGCTCGTCGAGGATGAGGAGCCGGGGCCGGTGGACGAGGGCCCGGGCGATGAGGAGGCGGCGCTTCATCCCGCCCGAGAGCGTCTTGATCGGGGAGTCCCACTTCTCCCGGAGCTGGAAGAACCCGAGCAGCTCCTCGATGCGGGGCCGGGACTCGCGCCGCGGCATGCCGAAGTAGCCCGCGTACACCCAGAGGTTCTCGTAGACGGTGAGCTCGCCGTCGAGGGTGCTCTCCTGGGGGACGATGCCCATCTGCTCGCGCACCCGGCGCCCCTCGGCCACGGCGTCGATGCCGAAGACGCGCAGGGTGCCCGCGTCCGGGATGGCCGTCCCGCACAGCATCTTGATGGTGGTGGTCTTCCCCGCCCCGTTCGGGCCGAGGATGCCAAAACACTCCCCCCGCCGGAGGCGGAGGCTCACCCCGTCCACCGCCTTCAGCGCGCCGAAAGACTTGGCCAGGCCCTGGCCGTCCACCTCGAATGCAAGCTCGGACAAACCGATCTCCGCCGGCCTCAGATGCCCCGCAGGCGCTCGGCCTCGGCCACCCGGCCGATGGCGATGATGAAGGCGGCGGTGCGCAGGGAGACCTTCCGTTCCCGGGCCATCTCCCACACCTGGGCCGCCGCCCGGGTCATGATCTTCCCCAGCTCGGCGTTCACGTGGTCCTCGTCCCAGGTGAACTGCTGGATGTTCTGCACCCACTCGAAGTAGGAGACGGTCACCCCGCCCGCGTTGGCGAGGACGTCCGGGATGAGATAGACGCCGTTCCCCTCCATGATCTTCTCGCCCGCGCCGGTCACGGGCGCGTTCGCCGCCTCGAGCACGATGCGCGCCTTCACGCGCGGGGCGTTGCCCTTGTGGAGCACCCCGCCCAGGGCGGCGGGCACGAGCACGTCCACCTTGAGCTCGAGCAGCTCCTCGTTCGTGATCCTGTCCGCCCCGGCGAAGCCCTCCAGGCCGCCGCGGCTCGCGTTGTGGCTCCAGGCGCGGGCGATGTCGATGCCCTTCTGCGCGTAGCAGGCGCCCGTCACGTCCGAGATGGCCACGACCCTCACCCCGAGCTCCGAGAGGAAGCGGCAGGTGAAGCTCCCCACGTTGCCGAAGCCCTGGACGGCGGCGGTCATCTGCCTGGGGTCCCACCCCTCGCGGCGGGCGATGTCCTCGAAGGTCATCACCACCCCCCGGCCGGTGGCGGCCTCGCGCCCGGCGGAGCCGCCCAGGGCGATGGGCTTGCCGGTGACGGCGGCCGGGCTGTAGCCGTGGCGGCCGCTGTACTCGTCCATGATCCAGGCCATCACCTGGGCGTTGGTGTTCATGTCGGGCGCGGGGATGTCGCGGTAGGGGCCGAGGATGTGGCCGATGCGGGAGATGAACTTGCGCGTCAAGCGCTCGAGCTCGAAGCGGTTGAGCTCCTTGACGTTGACGTTGACGCCGCCCTTGCCGCCCCCGAAGGGGATGTTCACGAGGGCCGTCTTCCAGGCCATGAGGGCCGCGAGGCCGCGGACCTCGTCCATGTCCACGTCCTGGTGGTAGCGGATGCCGCCCTTGAAGGGCCCCCGGGCCCCGTTGAACTGCACCCGGTAGCCCCGGTAGAGGGCGAGGGCGCCGTTGTCCAGCCGGAGGGGGATCTCGACCTGCATCTCCCGGAAGGGGCTGCTGAGGAGGCGGCGCATCTCCTCCTCGAGCTCCATCGCCTCGGCGGCGCGGTCGAACTGGGCCCGCGCCGTCTCAAAGATGCTGACCTTCTCTCCGCGCCCCTCCGGCATCAGGACGCCTCCCCCCAGGAGGGCAGACCCCCGGCCCGCGCCCGGACGCGGCCCGGGACGCGCCGCCAGGGGTCTCGAA
>JBBTDR010000060.1:0-3896 GCA_038042665.1 Nitrospinota bacterium | reverse complement strand
GCTGGAGCGAGGCGCCGGAGGAGAAGCGGGCGGGGGCCGCTCAGTCCCAGTAGTCGTCCCGGGTCTCGGGCCCCGCCATGGCCACCCCGATGGGCTGGAGGCGGTGGAGGATCTTCAGGGCGTCGGCGTGGTGGCCCAGGACCTCCTCGATGCGCTTGTAGGCCTGGGGGGCCTCGTCGGTGTCCGCCCCCCGCAGCACCACCCCCCGCTCCTTCACCCAGGCGCTCATCATCTGGCGGGTGATCTGGCCCCCGATGCGGTGGGGCTTCCCCCCGCGCCAGCGCTTCTTCCCGGCCGCCTGGGTGCGGCTCATGACGCGGCCCGCCCCGTGGACGGTGGAGCGCAGGAGGTTGCGGGCGGCGGGGGTGTCCACCCCCTCGGCGATGACGGCGATGTCCCCCATGCTCCCCCCGATGAAGCACCGCTGGCCCGGCCAGGCGGGGGTGGCCCCCTTGCGCACCACGATGAGCTTCTCCCCCCCGTGCTCCTCCTCCCAGGCGAAGTTGTGGTGGTTGTGGATCTCCTCGACGGACCGGGCCCCGAGGATCTCCAAAACCCTCCGGCAGACGTAGTCCCGTCCCGCGTAGGCGTAGCGCCCGGCGAGCTTCATGGCGGCGTAGTAGTCTTGCCCGAGGGCGGAGGCGAGGGGGAGGACGGTGGCCCGGGCGTGCATGTCTTCGTGTCCCGGGCGGGCCGTGAAGGCCCGGCCCTTGGCCAGGTTGAGGAAGCCGGTGCAGGTCTTGTGGCCGAAGCCGCGCGAGCCGAAGTGGACCCCGATCCAGAGGGCGCCTGCCTCGTCCGCGAAGAGGTCCACGTAGTGGTTCCCGGCCCCGAGGGTGCCCAGCTGGGAGGCGGCGAGGTCCTTGAGCTCGGCGATGGCCTTCACCTCCCGCCAGGCGGGGTCGCCGAAGAGCTCGTGCTCGACCAGATCGGGATTGCGGCGGCCCATCCCGAACTCCAGGGTGTGGAAGATGGTGTCCATGATCCGGACGATGTCGGGCCGGATGTCCTCCGCGAGGAGGTTCGTCTTCACCGCCTTGTTCCCGCAGGCGATGTCGTAACCCACCCCGCTCGGGCTGATGGCCTCCCGGTAGGCGACGACCCCGCCGATGGGCATGGAGTAGCCCAGATGGTGGTCGGCGCAGAGGGCCCCGGCGGCGGCTTCCTCATCCGCGAGGCAGACCTGGAGCTGGCGCAGAGCGCCTTCGTCAATGGGGTGGCCACGGATTTCCAGCGGCTTGTCGGGCATTTTTGGCTTACCTCTAGTTATACTTTAAAGAAAATAATTTAAAATTAAAATCTTATATGTAAATTCTAGATCAAGGGATTTTGCCTGCGGCGTGCCTGTTTTCGAAGCGGGCGATATCGCGCTTTCGGGAGGGACGCCCTCCGGGCCTGGAAGAGGCGATGCCGACGGCTTCCTGATCATCGCCCAGGGGCTCGCCTCGCGCAAGGGGGGCGGTTGCCGCCCCGCACCCCCTCTGGTATGAAGGGCCATCCAACATCCGGTTCCGCGGAGGGGCGCCATGCCGGCGGCCGAGAGGGCGGTGCGGGTCAAGCTCTCCCATGTGGGCATCTACGTGCGCGACATGGAGAAGTCGCTCCGCTGGTACCAGGAGGTGCTGGGCCTCAAGCTCTCGGACTACCTGCCCGGCGGCAACACCGAGGAGCCCCAGGCCCCCCACGGCATCTGCTGGCTCCGCTACGACGACCTCCACCATGAGGTGGTGCTCATCCAGCTCCCCCCCGAGGCCCTCGCGGCGGGGGAGACCGGGCGGCCGGGCGGCCTCCAGCAGGTGGCCTTCCGCCTGGGCTCCGAGGCCGAGGGCGAGGCGGCCTGCGCGCGCCTGAAGGCGGCCGGGGTCCGGATCCTCAACCCGCCGCGCCGCCAGCGGGTGAGCGGGGGGCTCCAGTTCTACTTCGCCGACCCCGACGGGAACAAGATTGAGCTCTTCAGCTCCGCCCACCGGCTCCCCTACTGAGGCCCCCCCCGTGGTGAAGGTCGGCTCCCTCTCGCACGTCGGCATCTGGGTCCGGGACATGGACCGCTCCATCCGCTGGTACGAGGAGATGCTCGGCTTCGTCCTGACCGAGCGGCTGGGGGTGAACGACATCGAGCCCGCCGCCCCCCACGGCATCGCCTGGCTGCGCTGCTCGGCCGAGCACCACAACCTCGTCCTCATCCAGCTCCCCCCGGAGCAGGTGGCGGAGCCGGTCCCCTACGGCGGCAAGGGCACCCTCCAGCAGCTGGCCTTCGAGGTGGAGAGCGTCGAGGCCCTCCACGCCGCCCACGCCTTCCTGGCCGAGAGGGGGGTGAAGATCCTCCTCCCCCCGCGCCGCCAGAACATGAGCCCGGGGTGGAAGTTCTATTTCGCCGACCCGGACGGTTACAAGCTCGAGATCTACAGCGGCATGAAGCGGGTCGAGCCCGGCTACGGCCGCCACTACGGCAAGTGGCCCGAGGGGGTCGTCTAGCGGCCTCCCGCCGGGCGGGCCCTTGCGTCTTCCGCCGGAAATTCCAAAACCCCGGGCAGCCTCCGTTTTCACGTGTTTTTTCCATTAATATCCGGTACTAACCGCGACGCGCCCCCGGGCGCCCGCCCATCGAGCCCCCCAAGCGCGGGCCTCCCGGGGGAGGCGGCTGGCGCCTGGCGGCCGGTGCGCGCCGCGCGCTTGGGAGGCAAGGGGCGCCCGCGATCCCGCTTTCTCATGCCTTTTCCCATCAATACCCGTTAATTCCCGTTACTCACCGTGACATGCCCCCGGCCACCCTCCCGTGGGCCCCGGGGCGCGCCGGCCCCTGCGGCGGCGGCGCGCCAGCGCGACACGCAGGCGCGCGTCCTCCCGTTGGGCCCCCAGGCGCGGGCCCCCCCTGGGGGAGAATGTACGCCCCGGCGGGAGGAAGACTCTCGCCTCATTTTCCGGCTGGTTCCGGCCCAGGCCGGGGCGGAACCGCTGCTGTTGCGTCCCCGAAATGGTTTTCAGGAATGGGGCTCCGTGGAAACGGTTGTCGTTCCGAGCGCCAGCGAGGAATCTGCTTCTGAAACAAGCAGCTTCTTCCGCAGGGGCGTATGGCAATACGCCCCTACGGAG
Organism: Nitrospinota bacterium; assembly: GCA_038042665.1. Lineage (GTDB taxonomy): Bacteria > UBA8248 > UBA8248 > UBA8248 > UBA8248 > 2-12-FULL-69-37. Next base: position 803 of record JBBTDR010000060.1, on the reverse strand, counting down.
GAATGACAAGTTGCACCCTGACTTGTTCAAGGAATCCACGGGACTCAATGCTAGGGGAGGTGCGTGGGGAGGGGGGATTTCAAACGGAGTGCGGGCGGAAAGCGTCTCAGGCGGGGCTGGACCCAGGCGCCCATCTAATTTTACATAACATATCTTATCATCACTTTCGCCGGATGTACGGGTATTGGGGGGGTGTGACCCGCATCCGGCGGGGGTGGTGGCACGGGTTTTGCGCTCTTTCCCTATGCAGCCCGTTCTTGGCCGTGGCCTTTCTGGGCCGCGCCCGGTCCGCTTGCGCGGCCCGCCTTCTGTTCCTTCCTCTAAACCAACCTATTGATTCTTTCGGTACAAGGCTAATATGGAGAGCGCAGAAATGTCGCATCACCCAAAGTCCCCGCCCCGCGCGGGGGATCCACCCGTCTACCATGTGAGGAACGTGGGGACCATCCGGTTGGACCTCTGCCACCGCCAGCGCGTCTCCCTGGGGGCCAGGGTGCTCCTGTCCGAGGTTTCCACCGCCTGCTTCGCCTTCGGGGCCTACATGAAATCCCAGCGCGACGTGGCGGCCCGGCTCGGGCGCTCCGTCCGCCAGGTCCAGCGGTGGACGGAGGAGCTGATCGGGGCCGGCCTGGTCGAGAAAATCCGCCGGGGCCGGAAGCTCTCCAACGGCCTGAAGCTCTCCATAGGGTTCTTCACCAAGCTCGCCCGGATCGTCCAGCATGCCCTGCCGCGGAAGCGCCGGGAGTACGGGGTGTTCGCCACGATGGACGGGTTTCTCAGGGACGTCTACCGACGGAGGGTCG
>JBBTDR010000059.1:0-2471 GCA_038042665.1 Nitrospinota bacterium | reverse complement strand
CTTCGCCTACGCGGGGGCGCTGGCCCCGGGCGAGGGCGCGAGGCTGCCCTGCGGGGTGGCGATGTTCCAGAACAAGACGCCCGAGTGGTGGGCGATGGACTGGATGCGGCGGGAGAGCTTCTTCCTCCCCCGGTACGACGACGCGGGGGAGATGACCGCCGAGGGCCACGCCTGGGCGGCGCGGGAAGGGGTGCCCGCCATCGTGCGGCGGCTCTTCCACCGCGCCGAGGGCTACGGCCAGCCGGGCGGCTACGACTTCCTCGCCTACTTCGAGTTCGCCGAGGCCGACGCCCCCACCTTCCGCTCCGTCGTGGCGGCGTTGCGCGACACCGCCCGGAACCCGGAGTGGAGCTACGTCCGCGAGGGCCCCGAGTGGTGGGGCCGGCGGGTGGCGCGGGTGGAGGAGCTCTGGGGCTGAGCCCCGGCCGTCGTGTCAGGTTGGAACTTCGTCCAGATATTTTGTCTCACTGTTGTATCACGCGGTGAGACAGCCTCTCCCATTGAAGCCGCAATCCCTTCTGGTTCAAACCCTTTCTCTTTCTTCCCGCCCCGGCGCCTCGGGCATGGCCCTTGCTGTGGGTTTCGGCGGATCGGTCCGCGGAGAAGAGCCCATCCAGGAAGGAGAGAGGGAGGCGCGGCGATGGAAACCAGCCTCGGCATCACGGCGGGAAAGAGCATTGAGCGGGTGTGGCGTTGCCCGAGCTGCGGGCGCATCTTCCGCGGCCATGTCTTCGATCACGGCACCCCGGCCTCCGGCCCCATGTGCAACGCCTGCTGCGCGGAGCTGGAGTGGGCCGAGGTGGAGCGGGAGGCGCGCGAAGCCCCCCTGGCGGCCACGGGCCACCCCGCGCACCGGTAGAGCGGCGGGCGCGCCCCGGCCCGCGGCCCAGGAGAGCGGCCATGGCGTCCGTCCTGATCCTCCTGGCCGTGGCAGGGCTGGTGATCATCCTTAAGTGGAACTGGCCCAGGCCGAGAGGCGCATCCGGCGGAGGAGGCTCTAGCTGCTGGGATTTCACAGCTCGTATTGCGTCCCGTGGATTCCTTGAACAAGCAGGGGCGGCCGGCCGGTCGCCCCTACTCGCGCCTCCCGCGCGCGCGGCGAGCGCCTCCCGTCCGGCCCCGGGCGGGAGGCGCTTTTTTCCTCAGGGCCCGAAGGCGTCCTTGATGGGCATGGCGTTGGCGACGAGGGCTTCGTTCTCGTCGAGGAACAGGGTCTCGAGCCCCTTCTCCAGCGCCAGGACGTAGCCGAGCGTCCGTCCGCTCTTGCCCCGCACCTCGAGGAGTTGGAAAGAGCGGGACATGACCGCCTTCCCCAGGAACTCCCGGAGGGTCCCCTGGCGGGCGGGGGCCTCGCGCAGGCTGCCCGTCCGGAGGGATAGCCGCGGGCCCTCGAAGCGCACCAGCACCGCGCTGAGGGTGTCGCCGTACTCGTCCAGGGGGGTCGGGCCGTGGAGCGCGATGAGTTCGGCGGGCCGGTCGAGGAGAGGCTGGAGGGCCACCGCGCGGATGGGCGCCCCCTCCTCCAGCAGGGCCAGCACGGCGCAGCCGGAGGCCAGGAGGCCCAGGAGCGCGGTGCCGAGAAGGTTTGGGCATTTCCCCCGAAGAGCCACGGACTTCCCTCCTGGTTCGGGCGTCCCCGCCCGGGCCGGCGGATCCAGCCGATCCAACACCCGAGGCGCGGGGGAGGTTCCTAGAATCTTCCCGAAGACCCCGGCGCGAGGCGGACGCTCGGCAGGCCCCGGGCGCAACGGAAGCCCTTCACCTCGTTCCGCCAGTTGGGGTGGTAGGCGTGGGTGCAGCTGCACTCGGGGCCGGGGCCGCAGAGGAGCTTGAAGCGCACCTTCGCGTCCTCGCCGTGCCGGTCGGTCTCGGTGGTGGTCCACTCCCAGATGGGGCTTTGAAACTCCAGCCGCTTCGCCCGGCAGGCCTCGAGCCACTCGGGGGCGGTGGGGAGGCGCTTGCCCTGGGCGGCGCAGTAGGCCCGGGCCTGGTGCCAGTCCAGGAGGACGGCGGGCTCCTCGCCGCCGCCGGGCGAGGGGGGGCGCCCGCCTCCCTCCCGCCGGAGGAAGGCCGAGAACTCCCGGTCGGGCACGGGCAGGCGGTCCAGCTCGGCCCCGGCGGCCCAGGCCAGGGTGAAGGCCAGGGTGAGGGCCAGCGGAGCGAGGGCGGCGGCGGGCGGCAGCCCCGGAAGCCAGCGGATGCCACGGCGCACGGCGGACTCCTCCCCGGCGGCAGGGGCTCCAGCTTAACCCTTCCCGCCGGCGCCGGGAAGGGAGGGCGGGGGGCGGCTCCGCGCAACCGGTTGATTTTTTAGAGCGATAATTTATAAATGAGTAAATATAAATAATCTATATTGACTAAGCATGTAAATCCGCCTATGTTGAGGAGACTGGCGCCGCGAGGGCGCCGACGCGAAGGGAGGGAGAGCCCATGAAGCGGGCGGTTTCTTCCATGTCCTCGGCCAAAGATTT
>JBBTDR010000058.1:0-6306 GCA_038042665.1 Nitrospinota bacterium | reverse complement strand
TGGCCCCCGTCCACCGTCAGGACCGCCCCCGTCATGAAGCTCGAGGCCTCGCTCGCGAGGAACACCACCGCTCCGGCAAGCTCGGAGGGCTGGCCCAGGCGCCCCATCGGGATGTGGTTGCGGACCATCCGCTCCCCGGCCTCGGTGGAGAAGTGGGCGCGGTTGAGGTCGGTGAGGAAGTAGCCCGGCGCCAAGGCGTTCACCCGCACCCCGTGGCGCGCCCACTCGAGGGCGAGGGTCCGGGTGAGCTGGATGAGCCCTCCCTTGCTCGAGGTGTAGGCCGCCAGCATCCGGACCCCGATCATCCCCGCCACCGAGGCCACGTTCACGATGCCTCCGCTCCCGCGCCCGATCATCCCCCGGCCCACGGCCTGGCACATGAGGAAGGCGCCGCGGAGGTTGGTCGCCATCACCTCCTCCCAGCGCTCGAGGGGCAGCTCCGCCGCCCAGCCCTCCCCGCTGACGCCGCTGTTGTTCACCAGGATGCCGATCGGACCGAGCGCGCCCTCGGCCTCGGCCACCGCCCGCGCGACATCGGCGGGATCGGTCAGGTCGAGCCCGACGGCGGCGGCGCGCCGGCCCAGCGAGCGGATCGCCCCCGCCGTCTCCTCGAGCTTCTCCCGCCGCCGGGCGGCGACGGCCACATCGGCCCCCGCCTCCGCCAGGGCGAGGGCCATCGCCCGGCCGAGGCCGGTGCCTCCGCCGGTCACGAGGGCGATCTTGCCAGTCAAATCAAACATCTTCGGCAAGGGAGACCCTCCAGGCGGCGACCGGATGCGGAAGCCCGTTCATCGCGATTCCCACACAATGCGTGGACAAGCTGTGGATAAGTCTGTGTCCGGCCGCCCTAACCACCCGAAAACATGCGGCTTGGCTTGGCCTGCCCGATTCCGGGCAATCACAGGATGGCCTTTAATTTCAACAACATGCGAAAAATTTTCGCCTCTCCGGGCCTTGAGCTGCCGTTTTCCGTCTGATTTTTCACAAGTTCGGTGGCGGGACCCTCACGCCTTATCCGAAAACCCTCTCAGACTGATATGCTCCTCGCCCGAACCTGAAGTTTCTTGACTCCCTCGGCTCGCATCGCCGGGCGGCGGCCCCCCCGCCTCGTAGAAGAGGAGCACAGTCTCCCCATACCGCTCCCGCCGGATGAGCCGCGCCCCCGGAGGCGAGGGAAGCTCCTTCTCTCTCCTCGGGCACTCCACCGCCGCGCCCAGGCAAAGCGGCGCCCGCCCGAAGAGGGCCTCCACCAGCTCCCGGCGCAGGGCCGCCTCCCGCCAGGGAGGATCCACGAAGGCGAGGTCAAAGGCGGGCGCGCCCTCTCCGCGAAGCCGGGCGATCTCCCTCCGCGCGTCCCCGCGGATGACCCTGAGGCCTTCCGAGAGCCCCAGGCGCCGCGCCTCCTGCTCGATCTGGCGGCAGAGAGCCGCGTCGATCTCGATCGCCACCACCCCGGCCGCCCCCCGGCTCAGCGCCTCCAGGGCGATGGCCCCGCTGCCCGAGCACACGTCCAGGAGCCGCAGGCCGCCGAGGTCCTGCCCCCAGATGTTGAAGAGGGCCTCCCGCACGCGGTCGCCCGTGGGCCGGGCCGTCTCCCCCGGAGGCGAAGCCAGCCGGTGGCCCCGGGCCCGGCCGCCGATGATGCGCATCTCCGCCCCCTAGAGGTGCTCGAAGTGGGCGAGGTCGCTGAATTCCCCGTAGCGGGCATGGATCTCCTCCGCCCGCAGGGTCCGCATGCGGTCGTAGCTGAAGGATTCCACGTTGAAGGAGGCCATCACGCTGCCGTAGATGACCGCCCGGCGGAAGCCCGCCCGGGTGAGGTTCCCCGTGGAGGCCAGGTAGCCCATGAAGCCCCCGGCGAAGGTGTCCCCCGCCCCGGTCGGGTCGTAGATGTTCTCCAGGGGGAGCCCCGGCGCCGAGAACACCGAGTCGTTCTGGAAGAGGAGCGCACCATACTCCCCGCGCTTGATGACCACGGTCGTGGGCCCCATGGCGAGAATCTTCTTCGCCGCCCGGACGATGTTCGACTCATCCGCCAGCTCGCGCGCCTCGGCCTCGTTGATCACCACCGCGTCCACCCGCCTCAGGGTCTCCAGCAGCTCCTGGCGCTTGCCCTCGATCCAGAAGTTCATGGTGTCGCAGGCCACAAAGCGCGGGGACTTCACCTGATCCAGCACCGAGGACTGGAGGGCCGGGTCGATGTTCGCCAGGAAGAGGTATTCGCTCTCCCGCAGGGCCTCGGGGACCTGGGGCTTGAAATCCTGAAAGACGTTCAGGCGGGTCTCCAGGGTGTGGGCGGTGTTGAGGTCGAAGCCGTACTCCCCCTTCCAGCGGAAGGTCCGGCCCGCGCCGCGCTCGAGGCCCGCGAGGTCGATCCCCCGGTGCTTGAGGAACTGGAGGGTCTCCTCCGGGAAGTCCTTCCCGATGACCGCAAGCAGGCGCACCGGGGCGAAGAAGCTCGCGGAGATGGAGAAGTAGGTGGCCGACCCCCCCACCGCCTCCTCCCGCTCCCCGAAGGGGGTCTTGACGGAGTCGATCGCCATCGAGCCGACAACCAGCAGATTGGACATTCGGACCTTTCCGTTGGCTCCGCGGGCGGAGCGGGGGCGCGAAGCGGGCGCTCCGGGGCACTCTACTGCAAGGCGGGGCGGGGGAAAACCCCGCCCCCCCGCGCGGGCGGAGGACCCGCGTTCTTTCCCACCCCCTCCGATCTGGTATATCTTGAGGCATGTGAACTCATCCCCGGCAACCGGCAGGACGGCGCCCATGCGATCCCCTACTCCCACCGCCACGAGTGAACCGGCCCGGGCGGAGGAACTCCGCGCCCTGGACTTCTACCGCGACCTGGCCGACCGCTACCTGGCGATCGAGGGCCTCGAGGCGCGCTGGGTGCCCATCCGCCGCGAGGCCCTGCGCCCGGACAAGGAGACCGCGCTGCGCCTCCACCGCCTCCTCTCCCTGACCCGGGCCGTCGAGGAGACCCTGGACTCCGCCTTCCGCGCCGGCCACATCCCCGGCACCGCCTTCTTCGGCCGGGGGAACGAGGCCACCAGCGTGGCCAGCGCCTTCTGCCTGCGCGACGAGGAGTGGCTCGTCCCCATGCACCGCAACTGCGGGGCCCACCTGGCCAAGGGCCACCCCCCCACCAGCATCATGGCCCACTTCTTCGGCCGGGCGGACGGGCCCTCCCAGGGCCGGGACGGCAACTTCCACATGGGCTACCGCCCCAAGCGCATCACCCAGCTCATCAGCCACATCGGCACCATGGTCCCCATCGCCGCGGGCATCGCCTGGGCGGCCCAGCTCAAGCGGAACGGCCAGGCCGTCCTCACCTACATCGGCGACGGCGGCACCAGCACCGGGGACTTCCACGAGGCCATCAACTTCGCCGCCGTCCGCAAGTTCCCCCTCGTGGTGGTGATCGACAACAACCAGTACGCCTACAAGACCCCCCTCGCGGACCAGTACGCCTGCCCCACCCTCGCCCTCCGGGCCCCGGGCTACGGGATCCCGGGCTTCCTCATCGACGGGACGGACGCGCTCGTGGTGCGCGACGTGGTCTCCCGCGCCCTCGACCGCGCCCGGCGGGGCGGGGGCCCCACCCTCATCGAGAGCGTCACCATGCGCCTGGGCGGGCACTCGATCTACGATCGCTACACCGACTACGCCGACCTGGAGAAGCTCAAGCTCTGGCAGGAGCACCGCGACCCCATCCGGCGCTACGACCGCTACCTGGTGGAGTACGAGGTGGCCACCCCGGAGGAGATCGCCGCCTCCCACGCCCGGGCGCGCAAGGAGGCCGAGGGGGCCCGCGACGCCGCCCTCCAGAGCCCCTGGCCCGACCCCGCCGGGGTGGCCGAGGGGGTGTTCGCCGAATGAGCCTCATCACCTACCGCGAGGCCCTGAGCGCCGCCCTCTGGGAGGAGATGGAGCGCGACGAGCGCGTATTCCTCGTCGGGGAGGACATCGGCCTGGGCGGGGGCGCCTTCTACGTCACCAAGGGCTTCCAGCAGCGCTTCGGGCGCGAGCGGGTGGTGGACGCCCCCCTGAGCGAGGCGGGCTTCACCGGGGCCGCCATCGGGGCCGCCCTGGCCGGGATGCGGCCCGTCGTCGAGTACCAGTTCGCCGACTTCGTGACCGAGACCCTCAAGATGATCCTCGACTTCGCCGCCGGGAACCACTACCGGAGGATGGGCCCCGTCCCCATCGTCTTCCGCCTCCCGGCGGCGGCGCTGGTGAGCGGAGGGCCCTACCACAGCCAGAACCCCGAGATCTGGTTCTTCGGCACCCCGGGCCTCAAGATCGCCGCCCCGGCCACCGCCTACGACGCCAAGGGGATGCTCAAGCAGGCCATCCGGGACGACAACCCGGTGGTGTTCTTGGAATATAAGAAGTTCTACAACTACCCCGCCAAGGACCTGCCCGAGCCCCTGCGCATCGCCGTGCCCGAGGGGGACTACACCGTGCCCTTCGGCCAGGCGCGCACCCTGCGCGCGGGGGACGACCTCACCCTCCTCACCTTCGGGACCACCGTCCTCGAAGCCCTGGAGGCCGCCCAGGCCCTGGAGGGCGAGGGGGTCTCGGTCGAGGTCATCGACCTGCGCTCCCTCGTCCCCTACGACAAGGAAGCCATCCTCGCGAGCGTGAGGAAGACGGGCAAGCTCCTCATCCTCCACGAGGCGCGCAAGCGCGGGGGGGTCGGCGGGGAGCTCGCGGCGGTGGTGGCCGAGGAGGTGTTCGAGCACCTCGACGCCCCTATCCGCCGCGTGGGGGCCGTCGAGAGTCCCGTCCCCATGAGCCCGCCCCTCGAGAAGGCCTACCTCCCCAGCACCGCGAAGGTCGTCGAGGCGCTGCGGGAGCTCGCCGCGTTCTAGCCGGAGGCCCGCCCCATGCCTATCGCCCGCATCCGCATGCCCCGCATGGGCACCAGCGTCCACGAGAGCACCGTGGTCGAGTGGAAGAAGGCGCCCGGCGACCGCGTGGCCAAGGGAGAGGTCCTCCTCTCCGCCGAGAGCGACAAGGTGGAGTTCCAGGTGGAGAGCCCGGCGGAGGGGGTGCTGAAGGAAGTCCTCGTCGCCACCGACTCCACCGTCCCCGTGGGCGAGGTGCTCGCCCTGCTGGAGACCCAGGAGGAAGTGCCCGACGCCCCCCTGGGCGTCCCCTCCGGCCCGCCCAAGCAGCCGGCGGGGGACTGGACCGCGCCCGTGGCCCCCCTCCCCCCCCGGCGAGCCGCCGCGCCTCCCGCCCCGGCGAGGCCCCCTGCCGCCCAGCCCAGAAGGGCCGCTCCCGGCACGCCCGGCGGATGGCTCTCTCCCCGCGTCCAGCGCCTGGCCTCCGAGCACGGGATCCCTCTCGCCACCGTCCTCAGCCTCCCCGGCACCGGGGCCGGGGGCCGGGTGACCGCGCGGGACCTGGAGCGCTTCCGCCAGGCAGGAGAGAGCGCCGCCCCCGCCGTGCGGCCCCTCTTCCAGCCCCTGGCCGGCGCGGGCGAGGCCCACGAGCGGCGGGAGCCCCTGAGCCGCCTCCGCAAGCGCATCGCCGAGAACCTCGCCCGCTCGGCCGCCATCCCCCAGGCGAGCCTCTGGCTGGAGGTGGACATGCGCCGCCTCGCCGCCTGGCGGGAGGCGAACAAGGGGAGGTTCCGGGAGCGGCACGGGGCCTCGCTGAGCTACACCCCACTCCTCGCCCTGGCCATCCTTCACGCCCTGCGGGACCCCGCCCACGCGCGCCTGAACGCACGCCTGGAGGGGGACACCCTCCACCTCGCGCGCTACCTGAACCTGGGGATCGCCGTGGACACGCCCGAGGGCCTCGTGGTACCCGTCCTGCGGGAGATCGACCGCCTGGGTTTCGTGGAGCTCGCGCGCGGGTTCGAGGATTTGGGCGCCCGCGCCCGGGCCGGGAAACTCACCCCGGACGACGTGAAGGGCGGCACCCTCACCCTCACTAACTTCGGGGCCTCGGGGGCCCAGGGGGGCATCCCCCTCCTCAACCCGCCCGAGGTGGCGATCCTCGGCGCGGGAGCCATCGGGCCCCGCGCGGCCGCTCTCCCCGGCGGAGGGGTGGGCGTCCTCCCCCGCATGACGCTTTCGATGTCATTCGACCACCGGGCGAACGACGGCATGGCGGCGGGGCGCTTCGCCGCCGCCATCCGCGCCGCGCTCGAAGGCATGGACCTCTCTCACGTGGAGTTCTGACCCTCATGGCGCGCCCCCTCGTCACCACCCCGCTCCGCTCGATGCTCTTCACCCCTGGCAGCAACGAGAAGATGGTGGCCAAGGCCCCGGCCTCGGGGGCCGACGGCGC
>JBBTDR010000057.1:0-9726 GCA_038042665.1 Nitrospinota bacterium | reverse complement strand
TGGGCGCGGCGGTTCGGGGTCCCCAGGGAGATGAGCCGGAGCTTGGCGGTGGGGCCGGGGAAGTGGTCCACCGCCATGAGGGCGGCGGTGCGGTAGTAGCCGTCGTTCTTGAAGCGGCCCTGGCCGTCCACCCGGCTCACGGTGGCGAGGTAGCCGCCCTTCTCCCACCCGCCCTTGAGCTTGAGGGTCTCCTCGGAGCTGGAGAAGGAGCCGAGGCGGGCGCCCAGCTCGAAGGAAGGCGCCTCGCCGGGACGGCCGAGGTCGAGGAGGAGGTTCACCACCCCCGAGGCGGCGTCCGAGCCGTAGAGGGTGCTCTGGGGCCCGCGCAGGATCTCGGCCCCGCGCAGCCACTCGACGGGCATGTGGGCGAAGTCGAAGAGGTCCCCGTCCGGGGTCGAGATCTTGAAGCCCTCCAGGAGGACGCTCCCGAAGTTGCTCTCGCTCCCCCGGATGCGGAAGCTGGCGGTGGCCCCCCGGGCCCCGGACTGGTCCATGTTGATGCCCGCGCCCTCGCGGAGGAGGTCGCTGAAGTCGCCGGGGAGGGTGAGCTCCAGCCGGTCGCGGGTGAAAACCTCGACCGAGTCGCCCACCGTGCTCACCGGCCGGGGGGTGCGGGTGGCCGTCACGGTCAGGGGGTCGAGGAGGAGCTCTTTCGCTTCGGGCGCCTGGGCCCGGGCGGGCGGCTCCGGCGCGAGGAGCGCGGCGAGGAGGAGAGAGAGAAGTCGCGGGAGGAGGGTGAAGCGGTTCGGGCGCATGCGGATTCTCCTCGGCGTCCCTAGACGCCAAAGGGAGGCCCCGGGGGGCCTCGCGGGGAATCCGGCAGGCCGGTCTTCTGGCTCGCGCCGATGGCCAGCTCCCGCCCCTTCCCGGATGCGGACATCCAGTGGGCAGCGGGGGAGCCGCGTCGCTCACAGCTGCTGGGCAGCCCCGGACTTTCACCGGGTTCCCGAGCACCTGCCGGATCGATAGGGAGGCGGAACGGCTCCGCCTCTTCAACGCATGGTTCAGCGCCAGGGGGAAGGGGAAGGCGGAGAGCCCCCGCGCGGAGGCCCCTGGGGGGCCTCCGCAGGCCTTCATGCGGATGCGGGGATGCCCGATGCTGGCTGCCGCACTTCCCATACCCCGAGGACGCGACGCGGTTGCGGAGGGCGAGGCCGGTCTCCTGGCTTCCGGGTCATCCTACTGGCGGCGGCCTTCCCGGCGCATCGGCGCCCGTGGCCCTTGGTACCGCGTTCGTCCCCGGTGACAGTGGCGGGTCCGCGCCGGATTCTCACCGGCTTCCCTGTCCTCCCATCGGGGAGGACGCCTCTGCCCTGTACTCCTCACTCTACTCCGGCGGGAGCGCCGCGGCAAGCGGGCGGGGAGCCCCGGCGAGGCGCAGGAGGGCGGCCCGAAAAAAGCGCCGCCGGCGCCTGGGTAGCGCCCGCGGCGGTTCCGGACCCGGCGGGAAGGGGTGGAAGGTATTCCGGAGGGAGCCTCAGCCGCCCGGCCCCCCCTCTTCTTGTTCGAGGAGCTTCTGGGTCTCGGCCATCTCGTGCATCATCTGGCAGGTGGCGCGGAAGTCCTTCTCCAGCGAGGCGAACAGCTGCTGGACCTGGAAGGGGGTGAGGACCTGGCACAGCTCGGTGAACACGACCTCCCAGCTGTCCCTGTCGCGCGCACCGCGCTTGAGGACTTTCCGCTTCTTGGTCATCTCGTCGTAAACGGCGTTCTCGCGGTCGAGGAGGTCGCGGAGGACGGGCTCGTAGTTCGGATCGTGGGAATGGATGTACCGCATGAGGTAGGGCTTGAACTTCTGGACGGTGCGGGTCGGTTCCATGACACGTTCCTCCGCGGGAGGGAGGGCCCATGGGTCTGCCTAAGAAAGGACAGCGTTCAATGTGCATTTAGTATATCATTTCTTTCGGCCGTCTTGGTGTGGATTTTCCGCCTCGTTGCGAGGCCGTGAAAGGGGGAGAATCGGATGGAAGATGCCCGGGTGAGCCGGATGGCGGAGACCATCGTCCGCTATTCGGCCCGCGTCGGACGCGGCGACTTGGTGTGCATCCGGGGCGGAGTGACGGCCGCCCCCTTGATCCGCGCGATCTACCGGGAGTGCCTCCGGCGGGGGGCTTTCCCCTACAGCCAGGTGGGGCTCCCCGGCATGGAGGAGGTCTTCTACCGCCACGCGAACCGCGAGCAACTGACCTTCCTCTCGCCCGTGGCCCGCTTCGAGATCGGACGGGTGGACGTCCTCATCAGCATCCTCTCCGAGACCAACACGCGGCGCCTCTCGGGCACCGACCCCCGGAAGCAGGCGCTCTCCTCCAAGGCGCGCCAGCCCATCATGCGGACCTTCATGAAGCGCGCCGCCCAGTACGACCGCACGCGCAAGAAGGGCCTCCGCTGGACGCTCACCCTCTTCCCCACCGAGGCCTACTCGCAGGACGCCGAGATGTCCCTCTCCGAGTACGAGAGCTTCGTCTTCGGCGCCTGCTTCGCCGACCGCGCCGGCGCCGTGGGGCGCTGGAAGGCGGTCGAGAAGCGCCAGCACGAGATCGCCCGCTGGCTCAAGGGCCGCAAGGTGGTCGAGCTCGCCGGGCCGGGCGTGGATCTGCGGATCGGCATCCGGGGCCGGCGCTTCATCAACTGCTGCGGCCACCACAACTTCCCCGATGGCGAGATCTTCACCGGCCCCGAGGAAGGGAAGGTGGAGGGCCGCATCCGCTATTCCTTCCCCGCCTGCCTCTCGGGCCGGGAGGTGGACGGTGTGGAGCTCACCTTCGAGCGCGGAAGGGTGGTGAAGGCCACGGCCGGGAAGAACGAGGCCTTCCTGAAGAGCATGATCGGCATGGACCCCGGGGCGGCCCGGGTGGGCGAGTTCGCCTTTGGCCTGAACGGCGGCATCCAGCGCTTCACCAAGAACATCCTCTTCGACGAGAAGATCGGCGGCACCGTCCACCTCGCCCTCGGGAAGGGCTACCCCGAGAGCGGCTCGCGCAACGACTCCGCCCTCCACTGGGACATGGTCCGCGACCTCCGCAAGGGGGGCGAGGCGCGGGTGGACGGCCGCCCGTTCATGGAAAACGGCAGGGTGCTGGTCTAGGGCCCGGCCCCGGGTGGCCTCGCGGCGGCGGCGGCCTTCCCCGCCCCGTGGGGAGCGGCCGCGAGGAGAAAGCCCGCGCCCGCCGGATGGCCCCTGGGTGCTTCCCTCCCCCGCTGGGTGGTATGCTGAGGGCCGCTCCTCCGGGGGCGGGTAGCTCAGCTGGCAGAGCGGCGCCCTTACAAGGCGCATGTCGGAGGTTCGAACCCTCTCCCGCCCACCATTCGACGCCCGGGGGCAGCCCCGCTGCGCCCCTCCGCCGCTATCTCGCCGCTTCTCTTTCGCCTCGCTGGAGGCCTTCCCGGGAGGTTTCGCCATGCAGATTCGGATGGACGGACGATCGGCCCTCATCACGGGCGGCAGCCGCGGCCTGGGGCGCGCGATGGCGCTCAAGTTCGCCCAGGCGGGGGCGGACGTGGCCATCGTGGCGAGGCGGCCGGAGGTGCTGAACGAGACCAAGCGCGAGATCGAGGCCGCCGCGCCCGGGGCCAAGGTGAGGGCCTGCCCCTGCGACGTACGCGACCCGAAGCAGATACAAGAAACGTTTCAAGCCGTGGTGAAGGACTTCGGGAAGCTGGACATCCTGGTGAACAACGCGGGCACCTCGGTGCGCGGCAAGTTCGAGGAGCTGACCGACGAGGTCTGGCAGGAGGACTTCAACCTCAAGCTCTTCGCCGCCGTCCGGTTCTGCCGGCTGGCCCTCCCGGGGATGAAGCAGCGGCGCTGGGGGCGCATCATCAACGTGCTGAACACCGCCGCCAAGGCCCCGGCGGGGGAGGGCGCGCCCACGGCGGTCTCGCGCGCGGCGGGCATGGCCATGACCAAGGTGCTCTCCAAGGAGGCGGCGCCCTTCAACGTCCTGGTCAACGCGCTGTGCGTGGGGCGCTTCGTCACCGACCAGTGGCTCGACCACCACAAGAAGCAGGCCCCGGAGAAGACCTTCGAGCAGTACATGGGGGACATGGGGAAGACCATCCCCGTGGGCCGGGTGGGGGACGCCGAGGAGTTCGCCAGCGTGGCCTGCCTGCTGGCCTCGGACGCGGGCTCCTACGTCGCGGGGGTCGCCATCAACGTGGACGGGGGCGCCTCGCCCGTGGTGTAGGGCCCGTGGTGCGGGGCCCGTGGTGCGGGGCTCGTGGTGCGGGGCCCGTGGTGTAGGGCCCGTGGTGCGGGGGAGGGGGCCTCACTTGAGGTTGACGAGGACGGCCCCCGCCACCGTGACGACGGCCCCGGCCGGGATGTTCCAGGTGATGAACTCCACCCGCCGCAGGAAGAGCAGGGCGAGGATCACGGTGATGAGCGGGGAGATCTGGATGAGGGAGGGCACGCGGTAGACCTCGCCCCGCTGGAGGGCGCCCGCGTAGAAGTAGTGGGCCAGGGAGGAGGCGAGGCCCATGAACATGAAGGGCATCCACGCCCTCCGGAAGCCCTCCTTTAGCTCGCCGCGTAGGAAGAGCACGGTGTAGCTTCCCACCATCAGGAGCGCCGCGGTCATCCCGACGGCAGCCCCCACGGTCGCGTCCGGGAAGTGGGGGAGCCCCTTCCGCCAGAGGACGGCGCCGAGGGCCGAGACCACCGCGGCCGCGACGGGCCAGAGGGCGTCGATCCGCCGCCATCGCCCCCGCGTCTTCCCCGACGAGATCAGGACGATCCCCCCCACGACCAGCGTGACGCCCAGGAGGCCGTACCAGCGCGGCTGCTCCCCCAGGAACGCGATGGCCAGCGCGGCGGCGAAGACTGGGGAGCATCCCTTGATGGGAGCGGCGCGCGAGACGCCGATCTTGGCGATGCCGAACATGAAAAGGAGGGTGAAGAGCCCCGGGGTGCAGATGCCGCCCGCCGCCACCCAGAGGTAATGCATCCCGGAGGGCGGGAACTCCGCCCCGGAGAGCAGGGCGAGCAGGATGAGCACCGTCACCGCCGTGGCGCGGGAGAAGGTGCTGCCGACGAAGGGGCTGGCGTGCTGGACGCCGGCGCGCGCGGCCATGTCGGCGACGGCGAAGAGGACGGCGGCGGCGAGGGCGAAGAACAGAGCGGCATCGAGGATCAATCCCAAGCCTCCGCGAGAGGCCGGATTCTACCCCGCCTCCGCCGGAATTTGTATGCGGACCCCCCCCGCCCGCTTCGCCGCGGTGCAACCCCTCTAGGCCCCGGAGGGCAAACGGGATCGCGCGCGGGCTCAATTCTCCTCGCCCAGGAATTCCCGGAGGTGAGCCTCTAATTTCTGGAAGTTTTCCTCTGACAGGATGAACTCGAGGCCGATAATCCAGGTGGAGGGATCGAGTTCGTTTTTTGCAACCCAGACGGTTTTTGCCTGGATCCCCTTGAACTCGCGGTCATGGACGGAGATCGAGCATGGGACATCCACGCCCAGCGCGGGCGGCACGGGCACGACCACCTGGAAGCCGCTTGCGCTCAAGTCCTCGGGGATCAGCCGCAGATCGTACAACGTGGGCGCGATGATCATCACGGGGACCGGGATGTGATAGCGGACGTGCCGTCGCTTATCGGCGGGGATGTCCATAACTCGTGTCCCTAGTCGAAGCGTTCATCCGAATGATCCACTGCATGCTCCATTGCCCCGCCGCCTAGGCCGGCGGGAGGACCGCCACCCGGCCCCCCTTCCGCTCGAGCTTCACCCCGTAGGGGGCGGAGAGCTCGTTGAGCTGGCGGACGATCTCGGCCTCCAGGGGGTCGCCGGGCGCGAGCACCCGGCAGGGCTCTCCCACCCCGCACTTGCAGGGGACGATGTAGGGGTCCTCGAGCCCGCCCTTGGCGAGGGTGGCGCCGAAGAGGAAGGTCTTGAGGGTCTCCCCGGTGAAGAAGGGCTCGAACTTGTCGAAGATGAGGTTGCCCGTGCAGTGGAGGATGGGCTTGCCCTTGTGGTACTCGATAGCGGAGAGGACGTGCTGGTGGCCGCCGAAGACGACGTCCGCCCCGGCGTCGATGGCGGCGCGGCCGGCCTCCCGCTGGAAGTCGTGCACGTAGGGGGTCATGCTCGTCCCCCAGTGCTGGTTCACGAGCACCACGTCCGCCTTCCGCTTGAGGGCCCAGATGTCGTCCCGCATGCGCTCGAGGTCCTCGGGCACCACCCAGGTGGCGATCTCGGGGGCGACGCCGGGGTACTCGTTCACGTCCCGCCCCGGCCGGGGGCGGTAGGTGGTGACGGCCCGCAGGGGGTTCACGCCCGGCGCGTCCTCCTCGGCGGGGAAGCCCATCGGCAGGGTGGAGGAGTAGGCCAGCACCCCGATCTTGAGGCCCTTGCGCTCGAGGACGATCGGGGTGGCGGCCTCCGCCAGGTTCCGCCCCGCCCCGGTGAAGGGCAGGTTGTGCTTTTTGAGGACCTGAAGGGTCTCGAAGAGGGACTCCTCCCCCCAGTCCAGCATGTGGTTGTTGGCGACGGTCAAGACGTCGAAGCCCGCCTCCACCAGGCCTTCCACCAGCTCGGGGTGGCCCCGGTGGAAGAAGGGCTTCCCCTTCACGAGCTTCCCGCCGCGGGCGAGGGCGTGCTCCAGGTTGGCGGTGGCGACGTCCGCCGCTTTGAACAGCGGCGCGGCCGCCCCCATCAGGCCCTTACCGGAGGCGCGCATGGGGGCGATGTCCCCCCCGATCAGCAGGCTGCAAGAAGGCTCGCTGGCCATGAACCCCTCCGAGGATGGCGGCGCGCGGGCGCCGGGATGAGGAAGGCGATGAAGCGCGACGCGGTACTCTTTCGCAAATCGCGCCCGGGGGCAAGCGGCCCGGGCGCGGAGCGGCGGCGGGCGTGACGCTCCCGGCCGGATGGCTCTATACTGTCCGCATCCCGAGGGTTCCGAGGAGGAGAGAAGAGGATGCCCATCCGCGCCGTCGCCAGCTACATGCCCTGCCTGGCCGCCCTCCGGGGGCGGCCCTACGGCCCCGCCATCCAAAAGCGCATCGACGCCGCCCTGGACCCCAAGGCGGTCGAGTTCATCCTCGAGCCCGACCCCGAGGCCCGGCTGAGGGCCTTGGAGACGGCCGAGGTCTACATCTGCCGGAACGAGGCGCCACCCGAGGGTCTCTTCCAGCGGGCGAAGAAGCTCCGCCTCATCCAAGCGGGGACGCCCTGGGGGGAGCGGATCGGCATGGAGAGGGCGGCCGAGCACGGGGTGGCGGTGGCTCTCTATCCGCGCCCCACCTCCCAGGCGGTCGCCGACGGGGCCATGCTCCTGCTGCTCATCCTCGCCCGGAACCTCCCCGAGGGCGATCGCCGCATCCGGGGAAGTTGGCCGGGGCCGTTCTCGCCCACGCGGGCGGACGGGAGCGCCTACAACTGGACCCAGGTCCAGGGGGTGCAGGGCCTGACCGGGGTGCGGATGGGCATCCTGGGGATGGGCGAGATCGCCCGCTTCGTGGCCCAGCGGGCCCGGGGCTTCGGGATGGATGTGCGCTACTGGAACCGCACCCCGCTCCCCAAGCCGATCGAGCGCAAGCTGGGCTGTAAGCCGATGGAGAGGGAGAAGCTCTTGAAGGCGGCCGAGGTGCTCTACGTGGGGGTGGGGATGCGGCCGGACACCCGCCACTACGTCGGGGCGAAGGAGCTGGCCGCCTTGCCCGAGGGGGCCATCGTCCTCAACTTGGGGCGGGGGCCCCTGGTGGACCAGGAGGCCCTTCTGGCCGCCCTCGACAGCGGCCGCCTGGGCGGGGCGGGGCTCGACGTCTTCTCCCCCGAGCCCCTCCCGCCGGACCACCCTCTGCTCCGCCACCCCCGCGTCGCGGCGACGCCCCACATCGGCGGGGGGGACGACGATAATCTGGTCCGCGAGCTGGAGGGTTTCCTGGCCAACGCGCACCGCATCGCGGCGGGCAAGCGCCCCATCGGCATCGCGAACGGGGTGAAGTGGAGCTGAGGGGAACCGGTATGAGCCAGGGCGATATCCTGAAGGTCCAGGTGGAGTGGCAGGGGGCGAAGCGGATCCAGGTCAGCGCGCGCGGGAACAAGCTGGTGGTGGATCAGGTCTATGCCGACGGCCGGGAGGGGATGGGCTTCCGCCCCACCGAGCTCCTCCTGGCCGCCCTCGGCTCCTGCACCCTGGGGACCTTGCTGGAGTTCTGCAAGAACATGGGCATCCCCCTCGAGAGCTGCACCGTCGAGGTCGAGGGGAAGCGGGAGAAGGCCCCGGAGCGCATCGGGGAGGTGCGCGTGGTACTCGCCCTCGCGGGCGAGGTGCCCGAGGAGCGCATCGAGACCCTGCGCCGCGTCGCCAAGGGCTGCCGGGTCCACTACACCCTGACCCACCCGCCCAAGATCGAGCTCAAGATGCAGCTGACCCAGGCCAAGGCCTGACCGGAGGATCGGGAGAGAGCGCCATGCCGATCGAGCTCGCCTGGTACATGTCCTGCGACGGGGACAGCCGCCACATCGGCCGGCGGTTCGCCGATCATCCTCCCAGCTACGAGACCTTCACCCGCATCGCCCGCAACGCCGAGCGGGCGGGTTTCACCACCCTCCTCGTCCCCACCAGCCAGATGAGCGGCCACTACGGCGCCCAGGCCCCGGCCTGGGACAGCATCGTGAACGCCGCCGTGGCCGCCCCCGCGACGAAGACCATCAAGCTCCTCCTCGCGGTGCGGATGGGCGTCATCGACCCGGCCATCTGCGCGCGGATGCTCGCCTCCCTGGACGAGCTGAGCGGCGGGCGCATCCTGCTGAACATCGTCACGGGCGGGGCGCCCCTCGCGAGCTACGGCGAGGAGCTGGACCACGACACCCGCTACGAGCGCACCGGGGAGTACCTCCAGGTGCTCGACGGCCTTTGGACCCGGGAGAAGTTCACCTTCCAGGGCAAGTACTACCGGCTCAAGGACGCCTCGGTCTATCCCCGCCCGGTGCAGAAGCCGCGCATCCCCTTCTTCATGGCGGGGGCCTCGGACGCCGCCCGGCGGATCGCGGCGGAGCGGGCGGAGTACTCCGTTTTCTGGGGGGAGACCCCGGAGCAGGTGAGAGGGGAGATACAGAAGGTCGAGCGCATGCTGGAGGGCACGGACCGGCGGCTCAAGTACGTCACCCGCTTCCAGATCATCGCCCGGGAGACCGAGGCCGAGGCCTGGGCGGCGGCGGCGGAGCTCCTGAGCCAGGTGGACCCGGAGGTGCTGGCCCACCGGCGGGGGGTCATCGGCACCTTCGACAGCCAGGGCACACGCAACCAGCAGGCGCGGGCGAAGGAGGAGATGGTGGGCCCCAACCTCTGGGCGGGGATGGGGCGCATCCGTACGGGCTCGGCGGTGGCCATCGTGGGCTCCCACGGCCAGTGCGCGGAGAAGATCATCGAGCTGGAGCGCGTGGGGGTGGACCTGCTCATCCTCTCGGGCTTCCCGCTGCATTCGGAGTGCGAGCGGGTGGGCAGGCATGTCATCCCGCTCGTGCGCGAGATGGAGAGGGCGCTCCCCGCGCGGGCGTGGATCGGCTCGGCTCGCTGAGATCAGGACAGGCGTCGCGAAAGTGGGGGCGAGCGGCCGGTCGCTCCTACAGAAACGAACGGCGGACGGGCCAGAGAGGGAAAAAGAGGACGTCATCCTGAGCGGAGCGAAGGATATCGGTTTTCACACCGAGATTCTTCGCTCCCTTTGGTCGGTCAGATGGGGATGGAGGCCCGTTGCTCTGGCTGGTAGAACACCAGCGAGCA
>JBBTDR010000056.1:2986-3882 GCA_038042665.1 Nitrospinota bacterium | reverse complement strand
CTTCGCTTGCGCTCAGGACAAGCTCCGCGACCGAGGAATCTTCGCGGGTGGCATGACACGAAGATTCCTCGCTGCGCTCGGAATGACAGCATGAGTTTTCGCCCTCTCCCCTACGCCTTCAAATGGCTCACCACCTCGTCGAGGCAGCGGGCCGCGACCTCGCGCATCTCCTCGGGCCTGAGGTTGCTCACGGGATGGGGGAGCTGGACGTAGGGGTGGCCCGCCATGCCCTTGCCCTTGAACTGGAACTCGGCCGCGTTCTTGAAGGCCTCGGTGATGATGGCGGTGGCGGGGACGCCCCGCCGCTCGAACTCGACGGTGTCGTGCACACTGCACAACGTGCAGGACCCTCACCCCCCCAGCGCGGCGATGGCGCCGTCCACCTCCTGGGCCATCTCCTCGATCAGCTGCTCGGTGGCCGGCTTCGAGTAGTGCTCCTTGCGGCGCATGACCACCCGGGCGACGTCGTAGCGCTCGCGCAGGAGGTCGCCCAGGGTCTGGAGGATGATGTCGGCCTGCTCCTTGGTGTTGTCGAGGAGGCCGACCACCTTGCCGGAGAGGGCCGGGGGGCGCGGGGCGGGGGGCACCGCCTGCTTGTTCCCCCCGGCCGAGGGGTCCACGAAGCCGAGGTTGGCTGCCATGCGCGACTCCTTCTCATGGTTCGCGGGAGAGCGGGATTCCGGCCATCTTAGCTTCCCCCCGGAGAGGCTGTCCACCCTGGGGGGGCTTGGGGTGGTGTCCCGATTCGCCCGAACCTTGGCCGCATTCTGAGGCCCAAAGGGCCGAAGAATCTCGGTGTCGGTCTGGCTCGCAGGATCCGAAAACCGAGATGCTTCGCGGAGCCTGTCCTGAGGGCAGGGGCGGTTCGCGAACCGCCCCAGGCAGGCCAAGGC
The DNA here is from genome assembly GCA_038042665.1 of Nitrospinota bacterium. Classification (GTDB taxonomy): domain Bacteria; phylum UBA8248; class UBA8248; order UBA8248; family UBA8248; genus 2-12-FULL-69-37. Next base: position 2,989 of record JBBTDR010000056.1, on the reverse strand, counting down.
GAG
>JBBTDR010000056.1:0-2976 GCA_038042665.1 Nitrospinota bacterium | reverse complement strand
TTCCCCCCGGAGAGGCTGTCCACCGCTGGGCTTCCCGGCCCGGGGCGTTGCCTGTAAGCTGCGGGGTTGGGCTGCATTCGGCCCCTGGATTTCAGTCCACGCGGTCCGTTTCCCGGACCCGCCCCGGAACATTTCGGAGGGATGCATGAGCGAATTCGCCATCGTCGGAAAGCGCAACGCGCGCTTCGATGCCGTCCCCAAGGCGGACGGCTCGCTCCCCTACGGCGAGGACCAGGTCCCCGCGAACGCCCTGCACTGCGGCCTCCTCTACAGCCCGGTGCCCTGCGGCAAGCTCAAGCGGCTCGACGCCTCGGCCGCCCTGCGCGTCCCGGGCGTGGCGGCGGTGCTGACGGCCAAGGACGTGCCGGGCAAGAACGAGCACTACGGCTCGGGCTACCCGCCCCACCCCTCCCAGCCCATCTTCGTCAAGGAGGAGATCCGCTACACCGGGGACGTCCTGGCCCTGGTCGGGGCCGAGACCCGCGAGGCGCTCGACGCCGCCATCGCCGCCATCCGGGTCGAGATCGAGGCCAGCGAAGGCGTGTGGACCACCCGCCACACCGAGCCCGGCGCCGGCGAGCGCAAGGTGTGCGACTTCGAGGTGGCCCGGGGGGACGCCGAGGCGGCCCTCGCCCGGGCCGATGTGGTCGTCGAGCGCACCTACCGCACCCAGCTGGCCGAGCACGCCTTCCTCGAACCGGCGTCCGGCACCTCCTGGCTGGACGCGGACGGGGTGGTCACCATCCGGGTGGGCACCCAGCTCATCGAGAACTACCGCGCCGTGGCCGCGGTGCTGGGGGTGCCCCACAGCAAGGTGCGGGTGCTCGGCACCTTCGTGGGCGGGGGCTTCGGGGCCAAGGGCGTGATGACGGTGGAGCCCTACCTCGCCCTCCTCACCTGGAAGACCAAGCGCCCCGCCGTGATGGTCATCGGGCGCGAGCACGGCATCCGCTCCACCATGAAGAAGCACCCCTTCGAGATGCGCTACCGCACGGGGGTCACCCGGGACGGGAAGATCACCGCCGTGGACGCCGACATCATCGGCGACGCCGGGGCCTACCCCCACAAGACCAACCTCTTCCTCCTCGGCGCCATGTGCATCGCTGCGGGGCCCTACGAGATCGGGAACGTCCGGGTGCGCGCCCACGGCTACCTCACGAACAACCCCATCACCAACGCCATGCGCGGGGTGGGCTCGAACCAGGTGTGCTTCGCCTACGAGAGCCAGATCGAGCTGGCCGCCCAGGCCCTCGGGATGGACGCCATGGAGCTCCGGCGCCGCAACTTCATCCAGAAGGGGGGCAAGCTCCCCACCGGCCAGCCCATCCCCCACACCCCGAACCTCGAGGGCTGCCTGGAGGAGGTCCTGAAGGCCCTCGGGCCCAGGCCCAAGGCCCGGCCCGGCAAGCGGGTGGGGCGGGGCGTCGCCGCCAACATCACCGGCTACGGGCGGCCCAACGACAGCGCCGAGGCCGCCGTCCACATGGAGAACGACGGGAGCGCCGTGGTGCGGGTGAGCGCCCCCGACATCGGCGCGGGCCAGGGGGCGACGCTGCTCTCGGTGGCCGCCGAGGAGCTGGGCCTCCGGCTCGATCAGGTCGCCATCCACCTCTCCGACTCGGCCGCCACGCCGCTCTCGGGCATCACGGCGGGCAGCCGCCAGACCCTGATGGCGGGCAACACCGTCCGCGCGGCGGCCGGGGAGATCCGCGAGGGGCTGCTCAAGGGCGCGGGGGCGCTGCTGGAGGCGGCCGCCGAGGACGTGCGCCTGGGCGGGGGCGAGGCCTGGGTGGCCTCCGCCCCCGAGCGGCGGGTGAAGATGAACCTCGTCGCGGCCAAGGCCAAGGAGCTCAAGCAGACCCTCCACTGCACCCAGAGCCTGAACCTGCCCCCCCACGTCTACGCGGACCCCCAGCGCTACATGGGCGGCCTCGGCGGCTGGGCGGACTACACCTTCGGCGTCCACGCCACCGACGTGGAGGTGGACCCCGAGACCGGCGAGGTCCAGGTGCTCAAGCACGTGGCCTGCCACGACGTGGGCCGGGCCCTCAACCCCACGAGCGTCGAGGGCCAGTTCGAGGGCGGGGCGGTCATGGGCATCGGCTACGCCCTGCACGAGGAAGTGACGATGCAGCGGGGGGTGTGCCGCTCCCAGAGCTTCCACGAGTACCTGATCCCCACCTCCTCCGACATCGGGGACTTCCAGTCCATCATCCTCGAGTGCGGGGAGGGGGAGGGCCCCTGGGGGGCGCGCGGGGTGGGGGAGCCCCCCTGCAACAACGCCCCCGCCGCCGTGGCCCTCGCCGTGGGGGACGCGGTGGGGACGCTCCTCCTCGACCTCCCCGTCACCCCCGAGAGGGTGGCCCGGGCGGCGATGGAGGTCCGGAAGAACAGGGGGAACGGGCGAGGGAAGCGGGCGGCGTGAGGGGATAAACAGAAACGAATGTAGGGGCGTTCCATGGAACACCCCTACGGAAACCTGTCGGTAGTGGGTCAGTTTGATGCGGTAGGATAAACTGGCCAACAAAAAGGAGAATGCATGCCGCGCGTTCAACATCCCAAGGTCATATGGGACCGGGTCATTATTCGGGTAGATTTTCCGGACACCACGCTTAAGCGTATTTTGATGGTCGAAGTAGACATGCCACTGGAGGAATCAGATCCCAAATTTAATCCGAGCGAATTTGAGGCGCTTGTCCAGGCTGTGCAGACCACATTGGGAAAAATAGGAAAAGGGGTAAATTCGGCAGAAATCAAAAGTGTATCTGCCTCAGACTGAGATACGGCCACCTTGACATGAAACAGTAGGGGCGCCCCGCCGGTCGCCCCGACAAATTTTGGGCCAAACGTCGCCGCGGCTTTCGGCAACCCGTCGAGACCGCGCGGACCGAGGCGCGCTTCGCCCGCGTCGACCAGCGCTCGAATCTGCAGCAGGATGCGGTTCGGCTCCCCCCGGTCAAACAGCTTCATAATCGG
>JBBTDR010000055.1:4340-5881 GCA_038042665.1 Nitrospinota bacterium | reverse complement strand
GCAGCGCCTCGGGCGAGGGGGTGACATCGGCTAGGCGCACGAAGCGTCCCTCCGACTTGCTCACGATCTTATGGGCGAGGACGAGGATGTCCCCCCCCTCGATCTTCAGCCCCGCCCGCTGGAGGGCTTCGAGGAGGAGCGCGGCGAGGTCGTCCCCCGGCCTCACCTCGGGGATGCCGGGGAGGGGGAAGATTTGCAGGGGCTTCACGTGCGCACGGCCCCCGCGAGGCCCTCGGGCAGGGGCGCCCCGCACCCGGCCAGGGCGGCCAGGTCGTCGGGGCGGTCCACGTCCAGCCCGAAGCCGGGGCTCTCCAGGCGCACGGCGCGCAGGCCCCTCGCCTCCGCGAGGGCCCAGTGCCGGGCGAAGCTCTCCGGGCCGAAGGCGAAGGGCAGGGCGCCGGCGGGACGCAGGAGGAGGCCGTTCGTCCCCCCGTCGGGGGAGGGGGCGAGGACGGCCGAGCCTCCCTCCCTCCCCGCCGCCAGCATCCGCTCGACCTCCGCCGCCTGGAGGAGGGGGAGATCGGCGGGCACCACCAGGAGGGCCCCTGCCCCCTCCTTCAGCGCCCAGGCCCGGCCCGCTTCGAGGTCGGCGTTGAGATCCCGGGCCGGGCACCGGATGCCCTTGGCCCCGCGCTCCCCCGCCAGGGCGAGCACCTCGGCGGCGTCGCTCAGGACGGCCACCCGGTCCACCCCCCGCGCCCCCTCCAGGGCGCCGAGCACCCGCCCGAGCATCCAGCGGCCCAGGCGGTCCCGCGCCCCCTCGTCCAGGGCGGAGGCCAGGCGGCGCTTCGCCGTGCGGAAGTCCCGCGCCGGGACGAGGGCGATGCAGGGGCCGGGCGTCATGGGGTTCCCTCAAGATCGGGTCCAGGGAAGGGCACTATAGCACCAGAGGAGGGAACCCGGCGCGGCGGGGGGACATGGGTTTGTAGGGGCGACCGGCCGGTCGCCCCTACGGACGATGGGGCCGCTCGGGTGGTCCGTAGGGGCGATGCTTGTCATCGCCCCGTAACGGAGCTGGGGCGAACACGAGGTTCGCCCCTACAGGGCGGGAGGGCGTTCTGTAGGGGCGAGGCGTGCCTCGCTCCTACAGATTATCTCGCCCGCCGATCCAATTCCCCCGCGAAGGCGAGCACCCCCTCGGCGAGCCGCTTCTTGGACTCCGGATCGGTCATCACGCTGGGCAGCGCCCTGGCCCTGAGGCCCAGGGCCTCGACCCGGGGGAGGAGGGCGGCGTCCCGCTCGTCGAGGACGAAGCCGTCGAGGCACTCCTTGAGGATCCCGGCCACCCCCGCGGCCGAGACCTCGTGCCCGAGGCTGCGGAGCATCTCCGCCGCCGGGCCCTTGAGGGCCATCCCGCCGACGATGGGGCTCACCGCCACCCGGGGGGCGCGGGCGCCGAGGATGCGCGCGCGGATGCCCTCGACGGCGAGGATGGGCCCGATGCTCACGATGGGGTTCGAGGGGCAGAAGAGGATGGCCTTGGCTTCCTCGAGCGCGCGCGCCGCCTCGGGGGAGGGGCGGGCCTCCCCGGCCCCCTGGAA
>JBBTDR010000055.1:0-4330 GCA_038042665.1 Nitrospinota bacterium | reverse complement strand
CCTGGAAGCGCACCCCGAGCACCCGGGGCCGGCTGCCGCGCGCCACGAAGTAGTCCTGGAACTCGAGTTCCCCCTCGGGCGTCCGCACCCGGGTGGCGACCGGGCTGTCCGTCATGGGCAGCACCCGCGCCCGCACCCCGAGGGCGGCGCAGAGCTCGGCCGTCACCTCGGTGAGCCGGGCGCCCTCGGCGAGCCGCTGGGTGCGGCGGATGTGGGTGGCGAGGTCCCGGTCCCCGAGGCGGAACCAGGTGGGCCCGCCGTAGCGGCCCAGGAGGCCGAGCGCGCCCGCCGTGTCCCCCGCGATGCCCCAGCCCGCCTGGGGGTCGGCGAGCCCGGCGAGGTTGTACATCACGGTGTCGAGGTCGGGGCTGATGTGGAGGCCGTGGAGGACGAGGTCGTCCGCCGTGTTGACGATGACCGAGAGCGCCCCCTCGGGCAGGGCGAGGGCCAGCCCCACCGCCAGCTTGGCGCCCCCAACCCCTCCGGCCAGGGCGGCGACGGGGGCGGGGAAGCTCATCGGATGAGGAGGGCGGGCCGCGCGTCGGGCTTTGGGGGAGGCGGCGCCTCCGCCCGGCCCGCGGCGACGAGGGCCCGGGGCACCCAGTCCCCGGGGAGCGCGAGGGCCCGCCGCGCGGTCTCGGGGCAGAAGAGCGGCGCGCAGCGCCACACCGAGCCGATGCCCTGGGCGGTCAGCGCCAGCATGAGGTTCTGGAGGGCGGCGCCCAGGCTGTGCTCGGCCATCATGCGCTCGTTCGCCTGCTTGGCGGGGTCGGCGTAGCTGTCGAGGCCCTGGTAGGAGAGCGCGGCGAGGATGAGGGCGGGCGCCCCGGTGAGGAGGCGGAGGCTCCCCGCGTGGCGGCGCTTCCTTTCTTCCTCGGGCACGCCCTCCTGGGCCATGTCGCGCAGGAAGTCGCGCCCCATCTCCACCGCCAGGCGCAGCCTCGCCTCGGGGGAGGCCACGAGGCAGAAGCGCCAGGGCGCGCTCCCGTGCGGGCTGGGGGCGAGGCAGGCCGCCTCGATGGCCAGCCGCAGCCGGTCCGGGTGGACGGGCTCGGGGGCGAACTTGCGCACCGAGCGGCGGTAGAAAAGGGCGTCCGCGAGGGTGACGCTCCCGAGGGCGGTCTGGAGGTTCTCCTGGCTCACCCCGCGCCCCCCCTCGCTTCCGGGGCTTGCCAGCCGGGCGGGGCGCCGCCCTGCCCGGGCGCGGGCGGGGGCGGCTGCTTGCGCTTCTCCCCGGGAGGGGGAGGCCCCGGATCGCCCGGGATGGGCTGGCCCGCCATGTAGCCCGTGACCCGGACGGGCCGCTCCTCCCGCTGGTAGGCGGCGGCGAGGCAGGCCGCCAGCTCTTCCGCGCGCTTGCCGCTCCCGGCCATGCGGGCCATCGCGAGGTCCGCCCCCTCCTTGGGGCGGTACGGGGGGAGGCCCTTGGCGGTGCCGCTCCGCCCCTCGCGCGCGGGCACGCGGCCCCGCTGGCGCCGGGCGAGAATCTGGAGGATGTTCCAGGCCCGCTTGTTCTCCTGGATGGGCATGGTCTCGGCGAGCCCCGCCGCCTCGAATGCCCTCCAGATGCGCTCCCCGCGCCCGGTGCGCAGCACCACGATGGTCCAGCCCCGGGTGCCGACGCCCCCGCAGGCGATGTCGGCCAGCTCGGCGGAGAAGTCGGCGCAGTGGCGGCACTCGGGGCGCTGGTGGTCCCGCATGGCTTCTTCCAAGGGGAAGGTGACGATCTCGCCCGACTTCTTGTGCACCAGCACCTCGCCCTTGACGTTGAACTTGGCTACCTCGGAGAGGGGGATGCCGAGGTCCTTCTCGATCTTCCCGGTCATGAGGCCGAAGGTGAAGACCTCGGTGCAGAAGAGCCCGATCTGGAGGGCCACGCGCCCGGCGAAGCCGCGCAGGAAGCCGCGCTGCTTCTCGATGTGCTGGGGGCGCTTCTTGGGGGAGAGGAGGAAGGCGGGGTCGGTCAGCTCCATCTTGCGCAGGGGGGTGATCTGGCAGGGCACCCCCACGAAGGCCACCTTCTTCAGATCGCGCCCGGCGGCTTCCCTGAGCGCGAGGTTGTTCGGGCAGTAGGTGTACCAGCTCCCGGCGCTGGCGCGGATCCCCTCCTGCGTCGTCACCACCTTGGGGCTGGGGGCGCAGGGGGGGTCGTCCTCCCCCACGGCCGCGACCACGGCGCCGTCGATCTCGCCCTCCTCCAGCGCCCAGGCGAGCAGGGCGGTGACGATGCCCCCGTCCTGGGCGCGCTCCAGGATCTCCGGGTCCTTGGTGCGCGCCGCGAAGATGTGACGGTAGACCCCGAAGATGCCCTCCCAGGGCCGGCGGTCCTGGAAGAGGGCGTCGCGCAGGTGGCCCTCGCGCGGCCAGAGGCGGGGGCAGGCCGCGGCGCACACGTCGCAGCCGATCCCCTCGCTGATGCCGCAGTAGTCGAAGGGGGCGCTCGCCTTGGCCGTCTGCCGGGGCTTGCCCCCGACGTACTCGATGACGTTGTGGGGGCACACCAGCACGCAGCTGCCGCACTCGCAGCAGCTCCCCGCCGTCACCACGTCGCGCATCATGTCCTTCATGCTGGGGTGGTGGAGGGTCATGCGGGGACCTCAAATTGCAAGCGCTTCATGGAGAAACCAAGAAGCAGATTCCTCGCTTCGCTCGGAATGACATCTTTTCAATCGGTCTACGGGTATTGTTTGTCATTCCGAGCGCCGAAGGCGCGAGGAATCCGCTTTTCCCTTTACCCGCGTCCGCCCGCGCCGAGGAGGGGGAGGAGGCCCTCCTTCTTCCGCCCCCCCTGGGCGCCCCCGCCGAGGAATGCCTCGTCGCCGGGGCGGGGGGGGCGCCAGCGCGGGTCGCCCTCGCGGATGATGTCGTAGGTCGTGGTGCGCTGGACGGGGACGCGCCCCGCCTCCCGGATGGCCGCGTTGAACTGGGCGGGGGAGCGGCTCAGGCCGTACTCGGAGCCGGAGGTGCGCGAGATGTTCTCCTCGATGAGGGTGCCGCCCAGGTCGTTCACCCCGAGGGCGAGGGCGCGCCTGGCGGCCCCGATGCCGATCTTGGGCCAGGCCACCTGGAGGTTCGGGATCGAGTCCCGGAAGAAGAGCCGGGCCACCGCGTGGAGGCGCAGGATGTAGTCCATCGGCGCCATCTCCTGGATGCCGAACTCCTCCCCCATCTTGTTGTCGTAGGGGATGAAGGGCAGGGGGACGAACTCGGTGAAGCGCGCCCGGGCGCCGCGCGTGGACTCCTTCTGCATCTCGCGCAGGATGCTCATGTGCTCGGCCAGCTCGGCGGGCCGCTCGATGTGGCCGTACATCACGGTCGAGGTGGTGGGGATGCCCACGGCGTGGGCGGCGCGGATGATCTCGCACCAGCGCGCCACCGGGATGCGCCCCGGGCTGATGAGCTTTTTCACGCGCTCGACCAGCACCTCGGCCGCCGTGCCGGGGATGGAGCCCAGCCCGGCCTCCTTGAGGCGGGTGAGGATGACCTCCAGCGGGAGCCTCGTCTTGCGCTGGATGTGGTCGATCTCGGCGGGGGAGTAGGCGTGCATGTGGACCCCGGGGATGATCTCCCGCGCCAGGCGCAGCACCTCCTCGTAGCGGCCGATCGAGATCTGGGGGTTCAGGCCCCCCTGCATGCAGATCTCGCGCACCCCGAAGTCGCGGGCGCGCTCGAAGCGCACCCGCAGGGCGTCGTCGCCGTGGGTGTAGGCGTCGGCGTCCTTGGGCCGGCGGAAGAAGCCGCAGTACTTGCAGTCGGTGTAGCAGACGTTGGTGAAGTTGACGTTGGCGTTGATGACGTAGCTGACCTCGTCACCGACGGCCCGCCTGCGCTCCTGGTCGGCGAGGAAGCCGAGGCGCTCGGCGGCCCCGGGCGAGGGGTCCTCCAGGAGCGCGGCGGCGTGCCCGGTGGAGAGTTCTTCGCCCGCTTCCCAGGCGTCCAGGATGTCCAGGGTGAAGGAGTGGCTCATACGGCCTCCGCGGTTTGCAGGGGCGCACGGCCGTTCGCCCCCGCAGAGGCGGGAAGAGGACCCGGGAGTGTCTTCTGCCTATCCCGCCGCTCCAGCATCCGCTCCAGGGCCGGCCGGCAAGGCGGGGGGCACCAGCCCGCCGCGATGAACTCGTCGTAGATGGGCATGCGCAGCCGCAGGGCCATCCCCTCCGGGCGCAGGCGCCGGTCGAGAGCCTCGAGCTCGGGCCAGGGCCGGTTGGGGTTGATGTGGTCCGCCTCGGGGGCGATGCCCCCCAAATCGTCCCCCCCCGCGCGCAGCAGGGCGGGCAGGTCGTCCACGAGGTTGGGGGGGATCTGGATGTGGGCCCCAGGCATGAGGCGC
>JBBTDR010000054.1:0-3075 GCA_038042665.1 Nitrospinota bacterium | reverse complement strand
GTCTTCAAGGAGGGCGGGGTGGTGACCGCCGGGAACGCGAGCGGCATCAACGACGGGGCCGCCGCCCTGGTGGTGGCCTCCCGGGAGGCCGCCGAGCGGCGGGGCCTGAAGCCCATCGGGCGGCTCCTCGCCTGGGGGGTCTCGGGCTGCCCGCCCGAGATCATGGGCATCGGCCCGGCCGAGAGCAGCCGCATCGCGTTGCGCAAGGCGGGCCTCACGCTCGCCGACATGGCCCTCGTCGAGATCAACGAGGCCTTCTCGGCCCAGTACCTCGCGGTGGAGAAGGAACTGGGCCTCGACCGCGCCAAGACCAACGTGAACGGGGGGGCCATCGCCATCGGCCACCCAGTGGGGGCGAGCGGGGCGCGGCTCACCCTGACGCTGCTCCACGAGCTGCGCCGCCGGGGCGGGCGCTACGGCCTGGCCGGGGCCTGCATCGGGGGCGGGATGGGCCTCTCCATCGTCGTCGAGGCCCTGAACAACTAAAAATATGGTTCATTTATTGATTGAAATATTCAGTGCAACTAGCTGAAAAATAGTGTTATATTTGTTCAGCATATGTTGCACGATCCATGGAACCTCAAGTAAGGGATGAGGTCTGCCGATGAGCTTCGAGTGCCTCCTCTACGAGGTCCAGGACCGGGTGGCGACGGTGACCTTCAACCGCCCCGAGGTCCTGAACGCCCTGAACGCCCAGGCCGTGGAGGAACTCGGCGAGGCCCTCCAGCGGGCCCGCGCCGATCCCTCGGTGAAGGCCCTCATCCTGACCGGGGCGGGGAGCAAGGCCTTCGCCGCGGGGGCGGACATCCGCCTCCTGGCCGCCCAGGATGTCCCCGGGGCCCGGGCCCTCTCCCGGAAGGGGCAAGGCATCCTCCGGGGGCTCGAGACCCTGGGGAAACCCTCCATCGCCGCCGTCAACGGCTTCGCCCTGGGCGGGGGCTGCGAGGTGGCCATGGCCTGCTCCATCCGCTACGCCGCCGAGAGCGCCCGCTTCGGCCAGCCCGAGATCAACCTGGGCATCATGCCGGGCTACGGGGCCACCCAGCGCCTGGCGCGCTTGGCGGGGCTGGGGAGGGCGCTGGAGGTCTTGCTCACGGGCGATATGATCCCGGCCGGGGAGGCCCTCCGGCTCGGCCTCGTGAACAAGGTGGTGCCAGACGATACGCTCATGGAGGAGGCCCGCGCCCTGGCCGCCAAGATCGCCCGGAAGAGCGCCCCGGCGGTCGAGCTCATCCTCCGGGCGGCGCATGGGGGGCTGGAGGGGGGCATGGAGGCCGGGCTCGCCCTCGAGAGCGACCTCTTCGGCCTCGCCTTCGCCAGCCGGGACGCGAAAGAGGGCCTCCAGGCCTTCCTCGAGAAGCGCGAAGCCCGCTTCGAGGACCGCTAGCCGGGAGACAGGAGAGAGCGCCGTGGCCTTCCGCATCCGCCCGGGCACCCCGAACGCCGCCCCTCCCCCCGCCGCCCGGAACGGCGCGGCCCGGCCCGGCTCCAGCGTCCCCCTCAAGCTCCACCGGACCCGCAAGCAGCTCGAGCGCGAGCGCATCCGCCGCTGGATGCAGAAGAACCTCCCGCCCCCCGACACCCCCGCCTGGGAGGCCCTCTGCACCCACTGCGGCAAGTGCTGCTACGACAAGGTCTGGCGGGGCAAGCGCCTCCTCCTCCTCAAGAGCCCCTGCGGCTTCCTCGACACCGCGAACAACCGCTGCGCCTGCTACACCGAGCGCTTCGAGCGCGAACCCCTCTGCATGCCCATCGGCCCCGAGATCATCGAGATGGGCGGCCTGCCCGAGGACTGCCCCTACGTCGCCGACCTCCCCGGCTACCGGGGCCCCATCGTGGTGGACAAGACCCTCCAGGAGTGCTGAGGCCTCTCCTGCCACCCCCCAGCCCCCTTCCAGCGGAGGGGGGTTTTAGGGCTTTTCGTATGCTTTTTTAGTCAATATCCGTTTAGGAAATGTCGGCTTGATGAAGGGTTTTCTTCGGGGTCAGCCCGCCATTTCACATACGGGCGGACCGTGATCGCAGGGGGACGATTTCGCGGATGGACCGAGATTGGCAGCAGGGCCAATTGGCGCCCCGGGCCTTTCGGATTCGGGGGCTGCTGATCCTCAGCCTCGGTGTCTTGGCGGCCGCGGCGGCTTTCTTTCTCCCGCCCGTTCCGCAGGATCAGGCCTACCACAACTTCGCCGATCAGCGCGGCCTCTTTGGCGTCCCGAACTGCCTCAACGTGATTTCGAATGCGCCTTTCCTCGCGGTTGTCAGCCTCGGCTTGGTCTTTCTGCTGCATCAGCGAGCGAAACGTCCGAGGGGTTCATTTATCGATCCCTGGGAGCGGTGGCCGTTTGTCCTGCTCTTCGCCGGTGTGGGGCTGACCGCGTTCGGGTCCGCCTACTATCACCTCGCGCCCGCCAATGGGCGACTCGTCTGGGATCGCCTCCCGATGGCGGTTGCGTTCATGTCTCTTTTTGCGGCGGTCATTGCCGAGCGAATCGGCCTGAAAACCGGACGCTGGCTGCTCGCGCCCCTCGTGGCCTTTGGCGTCGGGAGCGTCGTGTACTGGCACTTGGGCGAGCTTGCGGGAGCTGGTGATCTCCGGGCCTATTTACTCGTTCAATTTTTTCCTTTGATAGCCATCCCGCTCTTGGTGGTCCTGTTCCCGCTCCGATACACCCGGAGCGCTGACCTTCTCGGCGCAGCCGGCATCTACGCTCTGGCCAAGGTCTTCGAGCTGTTCGACACTCAGTTCCTTGCCCTCGGGCGGCTGATCAGCGGACACACCCTCAAACACCTGGCCGCCGCTCTGGCGGCGTACTGGATCCTTCGCATGCTGAAGCTTCGACGCCCTGCAGAGCCCCCCAGGGTTCTTTAAAATACCCCTCCGGCAACTGCGGCGCCGCAGCCACCATGCGCATCTTCTAGATGAGGGCGGCGGCAGATTCCACATAAAGGGCCTGAAAGCCTTCAAGGCCAGGCTGAGCGAGAAGCCGCCCGTCGAGCGGATGATCCTCTTCGGCAGCCGGGCGCGGGGCGGCCACCTGGGGCCACACCAAGGAAGAGGCCCTCAAGAACATCCAG
>JBBTDR010000053.1:0-3183 GCA_038042665.1 Nitrospinota bacterium | reverse complement strand
TGCGCCCAGGCCCGGGAGGCCGCGCTGGCCCTGGCCCCCTTGACCGGGGAGGTCCGGAACGCCGCCCTCCTCGCCATGGCCGAGGCCTTGGAGAAGGGGACCGGCGCCATCCTCTCCGCCAACGCGGAGGACGTGCGGGCCGCCGGGGAAATGGTGGCCCGGGGCGAGCTGGCCCTCCCCCTCCTGAAGCGCCTCGAGCTCAACCCCGCCAAGGTGCGGCAGATGGCGGAGGGGGTGCGCGCGGTGGCCGCCCTGCCCGACCCGCTGGGCCGGGTCACCCTGGGCACCCTCCTGGACGAGGGCCTCCGGCTCAAGCGCGTCACCTGCCCCATCGGGGTGATCGCGGCGGTGTTCGAGTCGCGGCCGGACGCCCTGGTCCAGATCGCCTCGCTCTGCCTCAAGTCGGGGAACGCCTCCATCCTGAAGGGCGGGCGGGAGGCCGCCCGCACCAACCGCGCCCTGGCGGCGCTGCTGAGCGAGGCCGCGGCGAGCCGGGAGGGCGTCCCCCCTGCCGCGCTCCAGCTTCTCGAGGCCCGGGAGGAGGTGGAGGCCCTGCTCGCGCGCGACGACGCGATCGGCCTCATCGTCCCCCGCGGGAGCAACGCGTTCGTCCGCCACATCAAGTCGCGCTCCCGCATCCCCGTGCTGGGCCACGCGGAGGGCATCTGCCACCTCTACGTGGACCGCGCCGCCGGCCTCGATATGGCCGTCTCGCTCGCGGTGGACGCCAAGACGCAGTACGCCGCGGTGTGCAACGCCATCGAGACGCTCCTGGTCCACCGCGAGATCGCCCCCGCCTATCTGCCACGGGCGGCGAAGGCCCTGCGCGCGAAGGGGGTGGAGCTCCGGGGCTGCGAGCGGACGCGGGCCATCCTGACCGACGCCGCCCCCGCCACGGAGGAGGACTGGGGGACGGAGTACCTCGACCTCATCCTCTCCGTCCGGGTGGTGGACAGCCTGGAGGAGGCCATCGCCCACATCAACCGCTATGGCTCCCGCCACACCGACGCCATCGTGACGGCCGACGCGGCGGCGGCGCGCGCTTTCATGGAGCGGGTGGACGCGGCCAGCGTGATGTGGAACGCCTCCACCCGCTTCGCCGACGGCTACCGCTACGGCTTCGGGGCGGAGGTGGGGATCGCCACCGACAAGATCCACGCCCGCGGGCCGATGGGCCTGGAGGGCCTGGTGATTTATAAGTACCAGCTCGTGGGCGAGGGTCACTGCGTGGCCGAGTACGACGCGGGCGATGGCGCCCGCCCCTTCCTCCACCGCCCCATCCCTCTCGACAAAGACCCCCGCTAAGCGCCCCGGGCCCGGAGAACGGGGGCCTTGCCCCCGCTCTTGCGCGGACATGGGGCGGGGCGTTATATAGCCCACAGCCCGGAGCACCTTCCAGGGGAGCGCCGCATGACCATCTTTCCGAAGGGAACGCTGAAGAAGGCGGGCCTCGCCCCGGGCACCCTCGTCCACACGGCGGAGAAGAAGACCGAGCGCACGGCCGTCCGCGCGCTCGACTACGGCCGGGACGCTCTGGACGAGCGGGAGGTCCAGGATCCGGCGGAGTGGCGGGCCTTGAAGGACTCGCCCGCCATGACCTGGATCCGGGTGGAGGGCATCCACGAGACCGAGGTGCTCCGCCAGCTGGGCGAGGCCTTCGGGATCCACGCTCTTGTCCTCGAGGACATCCTGCATACCGAGCAGCGCCCCAAGGTGGAGGACTACGACGACTACCTCTACGTCGTCCTCAAGGTTCTCCTCTATGACGGGGAGGCGAAGCGCATCTCGGTCGAGCAGCTGAGCATCGTCCTGGGGAAGAACTTCGTCATCACCTTCGAGGAGAAGGATCGGGGGCTGTTCGAGCCCATCCTCAAGCGGATCCGGGAGGCCAAGGGCCGGTTCCGGAGCCGGGGGGTGGATTACTTGTTCCACACCCTCGTGGACGTGGTCGTGGACCATTACTTCGTCATCCTGGAGCGCCTGGGGGAGGACGTCGAGGAGCTGGAGGAGGATGTGATCGAGGATCCCACCCCCCAGGTCATGCACCGCATCTTCGATGCCCGGGTGAACATGCTCATCCTCCGCCGGGCGCTCTACCCGCTGCGCGACCTGACCAACCTCCTGGTGCGGGAGGATTACGCCCTCATCGGGGAAGAAGTGGAGGTGTACTTCCGGGACGTGTACGACCACGCCGTGCAGCTCATCGAGACCGTGGAAGTCTCGCGCGACATGGTGCAGAACATGGCGGACCTCTACATCTCGGTCGTGAACAACCGGCTGAACGAGGTCATAAAGATGCTCACCCTCATCGCCACCATCTTCATCCCGCTCACCTTCATCTCCAGCGTGTACGGGATGAATTTCAAGTACATGCCCGAGCTGGAGCATCCCTGGGGGTACTTCGCCATCTGGGGGGTGATGATCGGCCTGGGGGTGTCCATGCTCGGCTACTTCAAGCGCAGAGGCTGGATCTGAGCCCCGGGTTCCCCCCCGCGCGGATGCTTCCCGGGCGTGACGGGGGGCGCCCGCTCCTGCTAGGATGCCCCCTGCCCTCCCTGGCCGCACTCCATCCCTGTCCGCTTTCCTAAGGCCGGCAGCCGGCTTTCATCCCCATGAAGGAGGCGCTCCTATGACCGATCAAGGCTTGATGGGAGTAGATTGGGAATCCAGGCTGGACTTCGCCCGCCTGCGCCGGGAGCGGCTCCAGCGGGCCAAGGATGCGCTTGCCCGCTCGGATGTGGATGTCCTCTTCGTCTTCCGTACGGAGGACTGCCGCTACCTCACCGGCTTCCGCTCCCACCTCCACCCCACGGCCTCGCTCGGGATGGGAGTGTGCGTCCTGGCCAAGGGCGGGGATCCCTTCATCTTCAGCATGGACCACGACCACGTCCGCGCCCGGATGACCTGGCTCGCCCCCGAGCAGATCCAGGAGCGCGCCAACTTCCGCGATTTGGTGGGGGTGCAGAAGTGGGCGGACAAGGTGAAGAGTCTGCTCGGCAGCGACCTCGCGGGCAAGCGCATCGGGGTGGACCTCTGGAGCCCGGGGATCGAGGCGAACCTAAAGAAATCCTTCCCCAAATCCGAGTTCGTGGACGGCTACGCGGTGATGTGCAAGGCCAAGGTCATCAAGACCCAGGACGAGGTCGAGTGCCTCAAGGTGGCCACCGTCATGACCGAGGCGGC
>JBBTDR010000052.1:0-6332 GCA_038042665.1 Nitrospinota bacterium | reverse complement strand
AGCTCTCGGAGGGCGCGGCCCAGGGGGCGGGCCATCTCGGGCAGCTTTTGGGGGCCGATGACCAGCAGTGCCACCACGAAGATGACCACCAGCTCCATGAATCCGATATTGCCGAACAAAGGGGAGGCTCCTTCGGATAGCGGCCGGGACCTGGAGTGGGTTATACCAGAACCCCGGGAGGGGCGGAAATCGGCCCACTTTCCGGGGGCCGGAGGGCGGGGGACGGTTTCTCTTTGAAACGAAGCTCGGATTTTGCTACGATTCCGCCGCCCTGCCCCAAGAACCTCGGCCCTGCGGCCGGCGAGGGGATACACGCGTTTATGGCACAACGTCTTCATCGGCTGCAGGACGAGCAGGGAAACCCCCTCTCCTATTCGGCGCTTGCCGAGCTTCTCCTCAAGGCGGATGGCCTGAGCGAGCGCCACTCCTGCGCCATCCTGGAGCCCTTGCTCGCAGCCAGTCCCCGGGCCAGCAGGGACGAGGCGGGCGCCTGGCGCATCCCCGAGGCCTGCCTCTCCGGACGTTTCCTTCCCCAGACCACGTTCGCCGTGGTGGACATCGAGACCACCGGCGGGCGGCCCCCCCAGCACCGCATCACCGAGCTGGCGGCGGTCAGGGTCAAGGGGGGGAAGATCACGGGGGACTCCACCGCCCTCGTGAACCCGGGCCGGGAGATCCCCTGGAGCGTGGTGCGCCTGACCGGGATCACCGACGCCTTGGTGGCCGACTGCCCCGACCTCATGGCGGTCATGCCCGGCTTCCTGGACGCGATCGAGGGCTCCGTCTTCGTGGCCCACTGCGCGAACTTCGACCTCCAGTTCATCCGCTACTTCGCGGGCGAGTTCCTGGGCCGGGAGTTCAACCCGCCCGTGCTGTGCACCTTCAAGCTCGCCCAGCAGCTTCTCCCCCAGGCCGGGCGCTACAACCTGGGGGAGCTGGCGGCCTATCTCGGGCTCCCGGACGGAGGCGAGGAGCGGCACCGCGCCCTCGGGGACGCCCGGGTGACGGCGGAGATCCTCCTGCGCCTCCTCCGGATGCTCCAGCTCCTCGGGGTGGAGACCCTGGATGAAGTCCTCGCCCGGCAGGAGGGACCCCAGAAGGAAGCGCCCCCCTTGGCCGAGGGCGCCTCCATCGGGCCGGAGGAGCTCGGCGGGCTCCCCGCCGAGCGGGGGGTGTTCCGCCTCATCGACGACCGCGGCCGGACGGTGTACGCCGGGCGGGCGGCGGATATCCAGCGCGCCGTCCGGGATCTCTTCTATCCGCGCAATCGCGCCGCCGCGCGCTTCGCCCAGCGCCTGAGGCACGTCCGGAAGGTCGAGGCGCAGACCCTTGAGAGCGAGCTGGGGATGAGCCTGCGCGCCGCCCGCCTCATCCGGGGCTCCCACCTGATGAACGGCTCCTCGCCCGGCGCGGGGGCGGGTTTCCTGAAGGTCGGGACGAGCGGGCGCTATCCCCGCGTCTCCTCCGCCAGCCGCTTCCAGGCGGACGAGGCGGCCTACTACGGGCCCTTCCGCAAGCAGGCCCACCTGCAGGACTTGGTCGGGGCCATCCACTCCGTCTTCCCCCTCAGGCGGCTCGCGCGCGGGAAAGACGGCGAGGAGGCGAAGGAAGATCTCCCGGCCCCGCCGGAGCTCTCTCCTCGGCTCTATGGCCAATTGATTCAAGGACTTCAGGCCATTCTGGAGGGCCGGATCAGCGGCGAGGAGGAACACAACCTCATCGGCCTCCTTGAGCGGGCCTGGAACGGCCACGGGCCCTCCTCCGCCCGGCTGCGGCGCCAGTTCGGCCGCCTGCGCCACCTCATCCAGAGCCACGGCCTCTCGGGGCCCTCGGTGGAGTGCCGCAACCTCGTGATCGTCGAGCCGGGCGAGACCCGCCGCCAGCGGGTGTGCTACTTCGTCCGCCGCGGGCTCCTCGCGGGGGAGATGGAGTTTGATCGCGGCCATCCGCCCTCGCGCGAGCTCGGCGCGCGCATCCGCGAGATCTATTTCGGCCCGGAGGCCGAACCCCCCGTTCCCTCGAAGGAGGAGATCGAGGAGGCGGCCATCATCGCCGCGTGGCTGCGCCGCGAGCTGATGGACGGCTTCCTCATCGAAATCATCCCCGGCTGCACCGAGGATCAAATCCTGGGCGCGCTCGTCAAGAATCTCCAAGACCCCCGGGTGGCCGGCACCGTCATCTCGGTCTGAGGCGGGAGGCGGGCGCGGCTCTTCGGTTTTCCTTTCTGTTTGCGTTCCACGCACCGCGTCTCGGGAATCTTTCTTGCGCGCGCCTTGCCGCTGTGCTAGCGTTCTCACGCTTCCTGTGGGTCCTGACCGCGTTCGCATGTTGCGTTCCGAAATACCCTGCGCGGAGGCGCGCATCTTCCCAAGATCATTCATGGCGAGGCGGCCCCCCCCGATTGGCGGGCCGTCCCTTGGCGTTCTTTCGTTCCGGATGGCAGGCGACGCATGAACCAGCGCCCGAGAGGGGATTTCTGGGACGAGCGGATCGAGCGCATGGGCCGCGACGAGCTCGCCGCCCTCCAGCTCGAGCGCCTGAAGTGGCAGGTGCGCCGCTGCCACGGGGGCTCGGCCTTCTACCGCCGGCGCCTCGACGCCGCCGGGGTGGGGCCGGACGGCATCCGCACCCTGGAGGACCTCCGCCGCATCCCCCCCGTCACCAAGCCGGAGCTCCGGGCCGAGCAGGAAGCCCACCCGCCCTTCGGGCGCTACACCGTGGCCCCGCCGGAGGACTGGGCGGAGCTCCACCCCTCCACCGGCACCACCGGCGTGCCCGTCGGCACCATCTGGAGCCGCCGGGACGTCGAGAGCATCGCGGACTTCACCGCCCGCACCATGTGGAGCTTCGGGGTCCGGCCCCGGGACATCGTCCAGAACGCCTTCAGCTACGGCCTCTGGGTGGCTGGGATGAGCGTCCACTACGCCACCCAGAAGATCGGCTGCTTCGTCATCCCCATCGGGGCCGCCATGACGGACCGCCAGATCTTCTACCTGAAGACCATCGGCTCGACCGTCCTCCTCAGCACCCCCAGCTACGGCCTCTATATCGGGGAGAAGCTCCGCGAGGCGGGGCTGGACCCCGGGAACCTGCCGCTCCGGATCGGCTCCTTCGGCGGAGAGGCCGGGGCCCAGAACCCCGCCACCCGCGCCCGGCTCGAATCGGCGCTGGGGGTGGACGCCTACGACTACTTCGGACTGGGAGAGATCGGCCCCACCTTCGCCAGCGAGTCCGTTGCCAAGTCCGGCCTCATCTGGGCCGAGGACCACCACCTCATCGAGGTGCTGGACCCGGAGACCCAGCAGCCCGTCCCCGAGGGGAAGATCGGCATCCTGGTCATCACCCACCTGACCCGGGAGGCCACCCCCATGCTCCGCTACTGGTCGAACGACTTCGCCCTCGTGGACAACCGCCCGAGCCCCTGCGGGCGCACCCACCTCCGCTCCCCGGGCGGCATCCTGGGGCGGCACGACGACCTCGTCATCTACAAGGGGGCCAAGTTCTACCCCGTTCAGGTGGAGGAGGTGGTGCGGAGCTTCCCGGACCTGAGCAACGAGTTCCGGGTGGAGCTCCACCCCGACCCCTCGACGGGGCGCGACCTGTGCGTGGTGGTGGCCGAGGCCGCGGCCGGGGAGCCCTCGGCGCAGCTGTTCGAGAGGCTCCGGGGGAAGCTCCGCGACGCCCTGCTGGTGACCCCCGAGGTGAAGATCCTGCCCGCGGGCTCCTTCGAGCGGACCACCTTCAAGGCCCAGCGCTTCGTCGACCTGCGGGGCGCGAAGAGCTGAAGCCGGGCCGGGGGTGCGATGCCAGGGCGGGGCACGGCCCGGGCGGGCCCCGCCCCCGTCTTCATGGATGCGAGGGAAACAAGCGATGGCCGTGATGAACCGCCTGCTCTTCGTCGGGCCGCTCTCCCCTGGGCGCAAGCTCATGCTGGAGGGGCTGGAGGAGCGCGGGCTTCCGTCCGAGGTGGTCCCCGCGCCCGACCGGGCGTGGGAGCCCCTGGAGAGGTGCGGCTTGGTACTCCTCGCCCCGGCCTCGCCGCGGGAGCTCACCGTCATCCCCCGCTTCGAGGAGCAGGGCCGCCCGGTGGGGGTGGTCCTCCGGCCGGGCGACAAGGGGCTCGCCCCCCAGGGCCTGGAGGCGGGCGCCCGCTCGGTGTTCGTGGACGAGGTCCACCCGGAGGAGGTGTTCGGCTTCGCCCGCGCGCTGGCCGAGGAGGGCCTGCTCCGCCGCGAGGTGCGCTGGCTGCGCTCCGAGGTGCGCCAGCAGGGCGGGGCGGGGGTCATCCTCGGGAGCAGCGCCCCCTCCGAGCGGCTGCGGCGGGCCATCCGCGAGGCTGGCCCCCCGTGGCGGACCATCCTCCTGCGGGGGGAGAAGGGGGCCGACTTCGCCGGCGTGGCCCGGGCCCTTCATGCGCGGCATCCCGGCCAGCGCTATCCCCTCGTCCCGTGGCGGGCGCGGCAGCCCGCCTTCGAGAAGGCCCTGGCCCGGCTGGAGCGGGGGAAGGGCGAGGAAGGGGAGATCCGCGGGCTGGGGGGCACCCTCCTCGTCGAGGAGGCGCAGCTTCTCCCGCGCGAGCTCCAGGCGCGCCTGGCCGCCGCGGCCCAGCTGGGGGCGGAGAACCCCGGTTTCCGCCTCATCCTCTGCGAGACCATCGACCCCGAGCGCCTGATCCAGGACGCCCTGATCCCCGGGCTGTGCGACGAGGCGCACTGCCTCGCGGTGCGCATCCCCGCCCTGCGCGAGCGGCGGAAGGATCTCCCGGAGCTGGCGGGCGCCGTGATGCGCGACTTCGCCGAACGCCTCGGCCTCGAGAGCCGCCCCCTCACCCCCGGCGCCCTGGAGATCCTCCAGGAGCGCCCCTGGTGGGGGAACGAGTCGGAGCTCCAGAGGGTCCTCTGCCGGGCGTTCCTCCTCGCCGGAGGAGCCCTCATCTCGGTGGACGACCTGGCCGCCGACGCTCCCTTGCGCCGCCGGGGGGACATGGAGGACTTCTTCCGGGAGCGCCTGGCGCCGGTCGTCTCCGCGCTGGGGAAGGGAGGCTCCAGCGATTTCTACGCCCACACCCTCCGCAGCGTGGAGAGGCCCCTCTTCGAGCTCGTCCTGCGCGAGTGCGGGGGCAACCAGCTCAAGGCGGCGCTCGTGCTCGGCATGAACCGCAACACCCTCCGCCGCAAGCTGACCGAGCTCCACATCGTCCCGCCGGGCGGCGGGCGGGGCGGCCGCCGGAGGTGAGGGCGTGAGCGGCGCGCGCGGCCTGGCGGCGGTCGTCTTGGCCGCGGGCCAGGGCAAGCGGATGGGCTCGCCCCTCGCCAAGGTGCTCCACCCCGTCGGCGGGAAGCCATGGTGCGCCATGTGGTGGAGGCTGCCCGGGCGGCGGGGGCCTCCCCCATCGTCATCGTGGTGGGCCGCCAGGCCGGGGCGGTGCGGGCGGCGTTCGGCCCCGGGGAGGCGGACGTCCGCTTCGCCCTCCAGGCCGAGCAGCTGGGCACCGGCCACGCGGCGCGGGTGGGACTGGACGAACTGGGGGAGAAGCGGGGCGAGGCGCTCATCCTGTGCGGGGATGTGCCCCTGCTCCGGCCCGCCACCTTGAAGGGCCTTCTCGATCGGCGCCGGAGGGCGCGGGCGGCGGCGGCCGTCCTCACGGCGGTGGTGGAGGACCCGGCGGGCTATGGACGGGTGCTGCGCGCCGGGGGGCCGGAGGGCCCCCTCCTCCGGGTGGCCGAGCACGCCGACGCCACCGAGGAGGAGCGCCGGGTGCGGGAGATCAACACGGGCACCTACGCCTTCGACCTCGAGTTCCTCGCCTCGGCCCTCCCCCGCCTGCGGGCCGGGAACCGGCAGGGAGAGTATTATCTCCCCGATGTCCTCACCCTCGCCCTGGCCGAGGGCCTGCCTGTGGTGGCCCACACGGCCGCCGGCCCCGAGGAGGTCATGGGGGTGAATACTCCCGAGGAACTGGCCCGGGCCGAGGCCATTTGGCGCGCCCGGAAAGGGTAGCCCCCGAAACATCCCCCGTCTGCTATAATGCCCGCCGGTCAAGTTATTTTCGGCGGATATTCGCTTCCGCCCGCCCACGCTGAGAAGGTTTCTCCGTGCGAGCCCTGATCCTCGCCGCGGGCCGCGGGCCCGGCCTCTACCCCTTCACCGAGACCCGTCCGAAAGCCATGATCCCGATGGCGGGCCGGATGCTCCTCGATTCCGCCCTCCCGCAGCTGCGGGCAGCGGGGGTGAGCGACGTGGTCATGGTGGTGGGCCACTGCGGCCAGAAGATCATCCAGCACTTCGGCCAGGGAGCCGCCCACGGGATGACCATCCAGTACGTCCACCAG
>JBBTDR010000051.1:0-8559 GCA_038042665.1 Nitrospinota bacterium | reverse complement strand
TTCACCCTATTATTCCGGCGACACCGACGGCCACGAAGGCACTTTTGTCTGGGGCGACAGCACCAATGGTGATTTCATTTCGACCGGACCAAACCAGTTTCTCATCCGCGCCTCCGGCGGGGTTGGGATTGGAACGCCAAGTCCGGAACAGGCGCTTGACGTGCGCGGCGTCATCTTGGCTCAACCAGGTTCGTCGGGAAACCATGACAACTTGATGATGAAGAAGACCGGCATGCAGGCAGACGGCACGTTCTGCTACTACGGCAAGCCGACCATCGCGCGGAAGACACACCCGTGAGCATCGTCGCCTACTTCGAGGAGGGAAAGCCCGTCCAGGGCAAGGCCGAGCACGCCCTCGCCTGGATGAACGCCACCTGGCGCTTCGCCAGCGCCAAGAACCGCGAAACCTTCCAGGCCGACCCCGGGCGCTACGCCCCCCGGTACGGCGGCTACTGCGCCTGGGCGGTGAGCCAGGGCTACACGGCGGACATCGACCCCGCCGCCTGGAAGATCGTGAACGGAAGGCTCTACCTCAACTACAGCAAGTCCGTCCAGAAGGACTGGGAGGCCGACATCCCCGGCCACATCGCCCGGGCCGACAAGAACTGGCCCGAGATCCTGAAAAAGAAGTAGGCCATCGCCCGCCCTTCCCGATGCCGCGCGCCTGCTACAATGCGGGGAGCCGTCCTCCGGCCCGGAAGGGGGCTGCTCCCCGGGCCATGCGGATTCCCCGTTGGCTGAGGCAAGTCCCCTGATGGAACCGGAAACCGGCGGGCGGCTCGCCCTCAAGCGGTGGCTCCCCGCGGCCCTCCTCCTCTCCGTGCTGGCCCTCTTCTTCCTCCTGGGCCTGGACAAGCACCTGACCTTCGCCTCCCTGCGGGAGAACCACGGCCTCCTCCAGGAGTGGGTGCGCCGCCTGGGCTGGAAGGCCCCCATCCTCTACATTCTCCTCTACATCGCCGTGGTGACCTTCTCGATCCCCGGGGCGGGGGTGATGAGCCTCACGGGCGGCTTCCTCTTCGGCGCCCTGCCGGCCACCCTCTTCATCGTGGCGGGCGCCACCACCGGGGCCTCGGTCCTCTTCTTCATCGCCAAGACCTCCCTCGGCGAGCCCTTCCGCCAGCGGGCGGGCCCCTGGATGAAGCGGATGGAGGCGGGCTTCGCCGAGAACGCCCTGAGCTACCTCCTGGTGCTCCGGCTGGTGCCCCTCTTCCCCTTCTTCATCGTGAACCTCGTCCCGGCCTTCCTGGGGGTGCCGTTCCCGACCTACGCCCTCGCCACCCTCATCGGCATCATCCCGGCCACCTTCGTCCTCGCCTCGGTGGGGGCCGGGCTGAGCAGCGTCCTGGAAGCGGGCGGGGACTTCAGCGTGGGCTCGATCTTCACCCCCCAGGTGCTGACCGCCCTGATCGGCCTGGCCGTCCTCGCCCTCATCCCCGCCGCCTACAAGAAGCTCAAGGCCCGCAAGGGCGCCCATCCAAGGAGCCATGCATGAGCGGCGTGAGCGTCGAGCCCCGCGACTCCCACAACGAGCGCCTCCTCGCCAACGTCCACCCCCCCGATTGGAAGAACCCCGAGGCCAAGGGGACCTACAACCTCGTCGTCCTCGGGGCCGGCACGGCCGGGCTGGTGGCGGCGGCGGGCGCGGCGGGGCTCGGCGCCCGGGTGGCCCTCATCGAGAAAGGCCTCATGGGGGGCGACTGCCTGAACTTCGGCTGCGTGCCGAGCAAGGGCCTCCTCCGCAGCGCCCACGCCTGGGCCGAGGCGGCCCGGACGGCGGGCGGGGCCGCCCCGGACTTCGGCGCGGCCATGGAGCGGGTGCGGCGGCTGCGGGCCCGGATCAGCCGCCACGACTCCGCCGGGCGCTTCAAGGGACTGGGGGTGGATCTCTTCTTCGGCGAGGGGCGCTTCACGGGCCCGCGCACGGTGGAGGTGAGGGGCCAGGCGCTGCGCTTCGCCCGGGCGGTCATCGCCACCGGGAGCCGGGCGGGGGTGCCCCCCATCCCGGGGCTCGCCGAGGCGGGCTACCTCACGAACGAGACCCTCTTCGGCCTGACCGCGCGCCCCGAGCGCTTCGCCGTCATCGGGGGCGGGCCCATCGGCTGCGAGATGGCCCAGGCCTTCCAGCGCCTGGGGTCGAAGGTGACCCTGCTGGAGGTGGCCGGCCGGCTCCTCCTCAAGGACGACCCCGAGGCCGGGCGGATGGTGCTGGAGGCCCTGGGCCGGGACGGGGTGGAGGTGCACCTCTCGGCGAAGATCGCGCGGGTGGAGGCGCAAGGGAGCGGGAAGATCATCCGCCTGGCCGGGGTGGACGGCCGGGAGGGCGAGGTGCGGGCGGAGGCCATCCTCGTGGCGGCGGGGCGGGTGCCCCGGGTGGAGAACCTGGGCTTGGAAGCCGCGGGGGTCGCGTTCGACCCCCAGAAGGGGGTGCGGGTGGACGATCGGCTCCGCACCACCAACCCGCGCGTCTTCGCGGCGGGGGACGTGTGCTCGCGCTACCAGTTCACCCACGCGGCGGACTTCATGGCCCGCACGGTGCTGGCGAACGCGCTCTTCCTCGGGCGGCAGCGGGCCTCGGCCCTCGTCATCCCCTGGTGCACCTACACCGACCCCCAGGTGGCGGCGGTGGGGACACCCGAGGGCGAGGCGGCCGGGCAGGGGATCGAGACCCAGTCCTTCCTCCAGCCGCTCGAAGGGGTGGACCGCGCGGTGCTGGACGGGGAGACGGAGGGCTTCGCCAAGGTGTGGGTGCGGAAGGGCACGGATGAGATTGTGGGCGCGACGGTCGTGGCGCGGAACGCGGGGGACATGATCGGGCTCTACGCCCTGGCCATCCAGAAGCGGCTGGGCCTCAAGGCGCTGGCGGGGCTCATCCTGCCCTACCCGACCCAGGCCGAGGCGGTGCGGAAGACCGGGGACCTCTACAACCGCACCCGCCTCACCCCGGCCGTGAAGAAGTGGATGTCGCGCTGGCTGCGGTGGCAGCGCGGGGGATCCTGACCCTGCGGATCATCACCGCCCCCGCCGGCCTGGCCGCCCCCACCCCGATCCCCGCCGTCCGCAAGAAGGCCAAAGGCTCCAGGGATCGCGCCCCAGGCCCGCGCCTAGGCTGGGCGCCAGAAGGGACGGTCGTTCGTGACCGCCTTCCTCATCGCGTTCCGCTCCTCGGCGTAGTCCGCCATGCGGGAGATGTAGCTGCCGCTCAGGCGCTCCCGGTACCAAGGAACGCCCCAGATGGCCCGCACCCCATCCAGGGGCACCAGCCCTCCCTCGTCGCCGAACCCGGCCCAGTTCCTGGCGTGCCCTTCCGACCGGAAGAGGTTCATCCGGCTTCAGCTGTAGGGAAGGTTCTTCCGCCAATCCTTCACCGGGATGTCGATGTACCCGTAGATCCCGCCGGGCTCAGCGCTCTCGATAGCCCCATCGCGGATCACCAGGCGGACGGGCTCGCCGCAGTCCAAGCAGGGCGCCTCGACGGTGACCGTCTTCCCGGGAAATAGCCAGCAGACCGCCAGCGCTTCGAACCCTCACTGCGCGAACCACTTCTGATGCCCCTCCACCGAGACGCGGTACTGGGTGGGCAGGTTGTTGAGCGGGGCGAAGGAGGCGATGTGGTCGGTGTCCGGGTAGAGCCAAGCGGGAATGCCCGTTCCCATTAAATCGTGCAGCAGCTTCTTGCCTCTCTCGGGGGGAACGGAAAGCGCCCGGGCGATCTCCGTGTAGTGCGGGGCGAAGCCCCGCTTCACCATGGTTTGCAGAACGAAGTGGTAGGTCTGGTCCATCACGGACGAATCGGCCATGGGTTTCCCTCCTCCGGAAGTTCAGCCGGCCGCCTCGCGCGGGCCTCCGCGAGGAAGCCCTGGGCGCCCGCTCTCAGGTTCCGTTGTAGTACTCGATGTCCTCGGGCTTGGCCTTCCACTCCTTGTTGGTGGGCCACTCCTTGGTGCGCGAGACCATGCCCGCTCCGCAGCGGACGCGGAAGAGCAGGGTGCGCTGGGGCCCGTTGGCGTACTCGTGCGGCTCGCCCGGGGGGTGGACGATGAACTGGCCGGGCTTCACCGCCACCGTCTGGCCGGGGACCTTCATGGTGCCGCCCCCGGAGAAGCAGAAGTAGATCTCGGTCGCGTCGGGGTGGGCGTGGTGGGGGCTCACGTGCCCGGGCTCCCAGCAGGCGACCGTCACGTCCACCTTGTCCCACTGGGTCTCGAACCTGCCGAGCACCTTCTCGACGTGCCGCTCGGGCCTGAACTGCGCCTCTTTCTCCAAATCGTAGACGTGCATGGCGCCTCCTTGATGGGGGTGAAAGGGAAGTCCCTTATTTCTTCATCCGGTGCGCGACGTCGTGCAGGCCCCCGCCCTCGTCCTCCGGGGGGAGCCCCTCGTAGCCCGGGACGACCTGGAGCAGCCGCTGCTGGGTGACCCGGTCCCGCATCCGCTTGAGGTTCATCCCCTCGATCTTGGCGAAGGCGATCTCCGCCAGGCTGAAGATGATGTTCCCCGCCTCCAGGTGGCCGCCGAAGCTCTCGGTGGGGGTGCAGAGGGCGACGTGGGCGTGGACGTGGTAGTCCGCGATCACCCCGCTGATGGCCAGGATCTCGATGCCCTCGGCGCGGTCGATCTTGTAGAACTCGTCCGGCGGGAACTTGGCCGTGGCCGTGCCGCTCACCACCGCGCGGGAGACGCTGCCGAAGCCCGTGAGGATGACCCCGTTGCGGATGCCGCTCTCCTGGCAAACGCGGGTCATGCCCTCCAGGAGGTCCTCCCCCACCTCCAGCCGGGCCACCACCACCTCGCCCAGCCCGCCGCCCTTGCCGACGATCATGACCGGCCCTCCTCTCTGGCCCCGCTAGCGGGAGCCGAACTCCTCGCAGATGGCGGCCATGTACTTGGCCCCCTCGATCAGATGCTCGACCTTCAGGTTCTCGTTCGCGCTGTGGGTGCGCGCGGTCACATAGCCCACCCCCGTGCTCACCAGGGGCATCCCCAGCCCGCGGATGACCATCCAGGTGGGGGTCCCCCCGGTGCCGAAGGGGTTGATGACCGCGTCCTTCGCGTAGAGGTGGCGGGAGGCCCGCTCGCAGGCCCGCACCAGGCCGCTCTCCGGATCGCTCTTCGCCGGATAAGAGCGGAAGAGCATCCGCACGCCGATGTCGGAGAAGCCGTGCTTGTCCAGGTGGCGGCGGATGCAGTCCCTGATCTTCTCCGGGTCCTGGGCCACCACGAGGCGGAAGTCCAGCTTGGCCCGCGCCCGGCCCGCGACGATGGTCTTGACCCCCTCGCCGGTGTAGCCCGCGTCGAAGCCCGCGATGTTGAAGGAGGGCTCGGTGAGGTGGCGCCGGGGGAGCTCGGCGTCCGGCAGGTCCCGCACGAACCGCCGCAGCGCGAAGCGGCGCTTGCGCTCCTCGCCGCCGTAGGGCGGGATGCGCCTCAAGAGCTCCTCCTCCTTGGCCGTGAGGGGCGCCACGTCGTCGAAGAAGCCCTCGACCTTGACGTTCTCCTGCTCGTCCTTCATCGAGTTGAGCGCCCACACCAGCCGCCAGGCGGCGTTCTCGTAGATCTGGCCGTTGCTCGAGTGGAAGTCCACGTTCGCGGTGCGGCAGGTGAGCTCCAGGTAGAGGAGGCCCTTGTTGCCGAGGTCGAGGACGGGCACGTCCTCCCGGAAGGTGTCCTCCCAGACGCAGCCGTCCGCGGCGAGGAGCCCCTTGTTCGCGGGGATGAAGGTCTCCAGCGAGGGGCTGCCGATCTCCTCCTCCCCCTCGATGAGGTACTTGACCGTGCAGGGGAGCTCCCCGCGCACCGCGAGCAGGGCCTCGAAGGCGGCGAGTCGGCTGACGATGTTCCCCTTGTTGTCGGTCGAGCCGCGCGCGATGACGTGGCCGTCCACCACCCTCGCCTCGAAGGGCGGGCTCGTCCACTCGCTCAGGGGCTCCACGGGCTGGACGTCGTAGTGGTTGTAGAAAAGGAGGGTCTTCTTCCCCGCCCCGGGATGAATCCCCGTGACGATGGGGTGGCCCTGTGTCCTGTGCAGCGTGGCCTTGAAGCCGGTGCGCTCCAAGCGCCGCTGGACCAGGGCCGCCATCTCCTCGACCCCCACATGGGTGGTGGAGATGCTCGGCTGGCGGCAGAGCTCCTGCAAGTCCGCGACGATCTTTCCGGCGTTCTGGTCAATATGGGCGAATACGGGCGCGAGGGCGGCCACGCGGCTTCTCCTGGCTCAGAGGGCTGCGAATTCCTCGGTGATGGCGGCCATCCACTTGGCCCCGTCGATCAGGTCCGCGATCTTCAGGTTCTCGTTCGCGCTGTGGGTGCGGGAGGTGATGCGCCCCACCCCCGTCGAGGCCAGCGGGATCCCCAGGTGGCGCAGGACCACCCAGGTGGGCGTGCTGCCGTTCCCGAAGGGATTGATGATGGGATCCTGGCCGTAGAGGCGCCGGGAGGCCGCCTCGCAGGCCCGCACGATGTCCGCATCGGGGTCGCTCTTGGCCGGGAGGGAGCGGAAGAGGAGCTTCACCTCGATGTCGGTGAAGCCGTGCTTGTCGAGGTGGCGGCGGACGCAGTCCCTGATCTTCTCCGGGTCCTGGTCCACCACGAGGCGGCAGTCCACCTTGGCGCGGGCCCGGCCCGAGACGATGGTCTTGACCCCCTCGCCGGTGTAGCCCGCGTCGAAGCCCGCGACGTTGAAGGAGGGCTCGGTGAGGTGGCGGCGGGTGAGCTCCCGGTCCGAGAGGCCGAGGAGGTTGCCCCGCAGCTCGAACTTCCGCGCCCGGTCGGCGAAGTTGTAGGGCTTCATCCTCTCCACCAGGGCCTCCTCCTTGGGGCTGAGGGGCCGGATGCCGTCGAAGAAGCCCTCCACCTTGACGTTCTCCCGCTCGTCCTTCATCGAGTTGAGCGCCCACACCAGCCGCCAGGCGGCGTTCTCGTAGATCTGGCCGTTGCTCGAGTGGAAGTCCACGTTCGCGGTGCGGCAGGTGAGCTCCAGGTAGCAGAGCCCCTTGTTGCCCAGGGAGAGGATGGGGATATCCTCTCGGGTGGTGTTGTCCTCCCAGACGCAGCCCCCGGCCGCCAGGAGGGGCTTGTTCGCCAGGATGAAATCCTCCAGCGAGGGGCTGCCGATCTCCTCCTCCCCCTCGATGAGGTATTTGACCGTGCAGGGGAGCTCCCCGCGCACCGCCAGGAAGGCCTCGAAGGCGGCGAGCCGGCTGATGATGTTCCCCTTGTTGTCGGTCGAGCCCCGGGCGACGACGGCGCCGTCCACCACCCTCGCCTCGAAGGGCGGGCTCGTCCACTCGCTCAGGGGCTCCACGGGCTGGACGTCGTAGTGGTTGTAGAAGAGGAGGGTCCTCTTCCCCGCCCCCGGCAGGAGCCCCGTCACGATGGGGTGGCCGGGGGTCTTATGGAGGGTGGCCCGGAAGCCCGCCCGCTCCAGCCGCCGGTGCACCAGGGCCGCCATCTCCTCGACCCCCACGCGGGTGGTGGAGATGCTCGGCTGGCGGCAGAGCTCCTGGAGGCCGGCGACGGTTTTTTCGGTGTTCCGCTCGATATGGGCGAAGATTTCCTTCAGTTCCGCTTTCTGAGACGCCACGTCCTTCCCTCCCTGGCCCTCCCCGGCCGGGACACCCCGGCCCTCCGGCCCCCTGATCGGCTTGATAGAGCGAACCCCCCGAAGATATGATTCCTGGGCGAGTTCATCAACCGATCCGGGGAACCCGCGGGCGGCTGCCCCCCGGGTTTCCGCCGTCTTCCTTCCCGGGGCGCATCCCCGACCGAGGAGCCTGCACATGCCCGAAGCGCGCGCCAACGCCAACTGGTTCACCTACTTCCCGGAGGACTACCGCTGGTCGTCCGCCATCTGCGGCATGCTCTCCGGCGCCCGGTTCGGCCAGTCCGAGATCGGGGAGATCGACCAGGTGGGCCGCCGCCTCCGGAAGAAGCTCGGGGACGACGACCATTGGTTCAGCGAGTGGAAGCGGATGGGGGACCGGGTGCGGGCCCTCGGCCAGGCCGCCGAGAAGAAGGGCGGCAATCTCTCGGCCGCCTCCCACTACCTGCGGGCCTGCTCCTACTACCAGATGGGGGAGCGCTTCCGCACCCCGAAGGACAAGCGGGCCCTCGACGTCTACAAGACCTCCCTCGACTGCTTCCGCCGCTTCGCCCGGCTCACCGACCGGCCCCGGATCGAGCAGGTCGAGGTCCCCTACGAGAAGGGCAAGAAGCTCCCCGCCTACTTCGTCCACGCCCAGAACGGCCAGAAGGCCAAGGCCCCCTGCGTGGTGTTCTTCGACGGGCTCGACGTGACCAAGGAGCTCCAGTACATGCGCGGGGTGGATGACCTCACCCGCCGGGGCATGAGCGTCCTCATCGTGGACGGGCCGGGCACGGGCGAGGCCATCCGCTTCCGCAAGATCTACCTCCGCCACGACTACGAGGCCGCGGGCACGGCCGCCTTCGAGTACCTCAAAAAGCGCAAGGAGGTGGACATCCGCCGGGTGGGCGTCATGGCCATCAGCCTGGGGGGCTACTACGCCCCGCGCATCGCCAGCATGGAGCCGCGCTACAAGG
>JBBTDR010000050.1:0-10392 GCA_038042665.1 Nitrospinota bacterium | reverse complement strand
CGGAAGCGCACCCCCGTCGCGTCGAAGACCGCGTTGGCGATGGCCGCCGCCGTGGGCACCGTCACCTGCTCCCCCACCCCCTTCGCCCCGTAGGGGCCGTTCGAGTAGGGGTCCTCGACGATGAGGCCCTCCACGTGCGGCATGTCCCGGACGGTGGGGGCGAGGTAGCCGTGCATGTCGGGGTTGAGCATCCGGCCCTCCCGCTGGATGACCTCCTCCATCAGGCAGAAGCCCACCCCCATGTACACCCCGCCGTCGATCTGCTGCTGCACCCCCAGGGGGCTGATGGCCCGGCCCACGTCGTGGGCGGCCCAGACCCCCGTCACCTCGATCTCCCCGGTCTCGGGGTCCACCAGCACCTCGGCGACCTGGGTGCCGAAGCCGTACACCTCGTAGGGGTCGCCCAGCCCGGTCTCGTGGTCGGTCTTGGCCGCGGGGGGGATGTTGTCCGCCGTCCCCAGGAGCTTGTGCTCGTCCGCCACGTAGGCCTTGGCCAGGTCGGCCAGGGTCACCCGGGTCTCGGCATGGGAGCGGGAGCGCACCACCCCGCCCTGGAGCTCCAGGTCGTCCGGGTCGGCCTCGAGCAGGAGCCCGGCCAGGCGCAGCACCTCCTGGCGGGCCCGCAGGGCGGCCTGGAAGACCGCCTTGCCCCCCTGCATGGTGATGCGCGAGCTCGAGCTCGTCCCCCCGAAGGGGTCCACCGCCGTGTCCACCGAGGCCATGCGGAAGCTCCCGTAGGGGACGTCCATGGTCTCGGCCGCGATCTGGCAGAGCACGGTCTTGCTCCCCTGGCCGAAGTCCACCACCCCGGCCGCCACCTGGACCCAGCCCTCCGAGGTGAGGAAGATGCGGGCCTCGGCCGGGGAGTAGGCGTTCCCCGTCCCGTAGAGGCAGCTCGCCACCCCCATCCCGCGCAGGCGGCCGTCCGGGGAGCGCCGGCCGCCGTTGCGCCGCGCCCGCCAGCCCGAGGCCTCCTCCGCCTTGGCCAGGGTCTCCATGAGCCCCACGCTCTCGGAGAGGCGCTGGTTCCACGGCGTGCGGGCCCCGATCTTGAGCCCGTTGATGCGGCGCAGCTCGATGGGGTCGATCTTCAGGGCGTGGGCCAGCTCGTCCATCTGCTGCTCGGCCGCGAAGTGCACCTGGGGGCAGCCCGGCCCGCGCATCTGGCCGCCGTAGGGGTGGTTGGTGTGGACGCAGTAGACGTCCACCTTCACGTTCGGGACCTGGTAGGGGCCGAGGGAGTGGTAGGTGGCCCGCTTGAAGGCGGGGGGATTGTCCCCCCCGTTGGCGGCGTAGGCCCCCTTGTCGAGCCACACCTCCACCTGGGCGGCGAGGATGCGGCCGTCCCGCGCCGCCCCCGTGCGGGAGCGGATGAAGGCGGCGTGCCGCTTGGAGGAGGCCGCCATGCTCTCCTCGCGCGAGTACACGAGCTTCACGGGCCGCTGGGCCGCCCGGGCGAGCAGGGCCGCCCGCAGGCACACGTCGAGGCTGGCCTCGCTCTTCCCCCCGAAGGCCCCGCCCGGGATGGTCTGGACGAAGCGCACCGCGGACTCGCCCTTGAGCCCGAGCACCCGGGCCACGTTCTGGCGCACGAGGAAAGGCTGCTGGGTGCAGCCCCAGACCGTGCAGCCGCCGTCCGGCAGGGGGGCGGCCACCGCGGACTCCACCTCGAGGTAGAGGTGCTCGATGGAGGGGGTCTCGTACTCGTTCTCGACGACGACGTCCGCCCGCCGGAAGGCCTCCTCCACGTCTCCGTTGCGGATCTTGGCGTGGTTGAGGAGGTTGCCCTCGGGCCAGAGGCGGGGAGCCTCTCCGGACATCGCCTCGCGCGGGTCCACCACCACGGGGAGCGCCTCGTACTTCACCTGGATGCGGCGCAGGGCCTCGCCGGCGGCCTCGGCGGTCTCGGCGGCCACGAGGGCCACCACGTCCCCCATGTAGCGCACCCGCTGGCGGGCGATGAGGGGGGCGCCCCGGCGGTGGCCGACCATCCGCGGCTCGCCCGGGAGGCTGTCCCCCGTGAGGACCGCCACCACCCCGGGCGCCTCGCGGGCGGCCCGGGCGTCCACGGACAGGATGTTGGCGTGGGCGTGCCCGCTCCAGAGCGCGCGGCCCGTCAGCATCCCCGGCAGCCGCATATCATCGAGATAGACGGCCGCCCCGGAGGCCTTCTCGGGGGCATCGATGAAGGGGAGGGTCTGGCCGACCGCCGCTCCGCCCATGTCCTTGGCCTCCGCCACGGCTCTCCTCCCGCGGACGCATTCATGAGGGAATTCCGCTGAAGGGCCCAATCTAGCGTGCGCGTCCGGGCTTGTCCAACGGGGCCCTCCGGCGGAGCGCGCGGCGGCCCCCCCCGGCCCGGACGGGAGACCCCATTGTGCGCTACAATTGCGGGGTGAAAGACGCGCGGCCCCTCCGGGGCCCGGGCATCCCCGCATGGCGGAACGACCAGCATGGGCCTGATCAACCTGGAAAACATCGAGGCCGGCATGGTGCTCGCCGCCGAGGCCAAGGCCCGCAACGGGCGGGTGCTCCTCCCCGCCGGGGCCACCGTCACCGAGAAACACCTGGGCATCTTCAAGGCCTGGGGCGTGACGGAGGCGGACATCCAGGGGGTGACGCGCCGGGACGTGGCCGCCTCGGCCGAGACGCAGCTTGACCCCCGCGCCCTGGAGCGGGCCCGGAGCGTCCTCCAGGAGCGCTTCCGCCACGTGGACGCCGCCCATCCCTTCATGGAAGAGCTGCGGCGCCTCTGCCTCCTGCGGGCCGCCAAGAAGATCGCGGACGGGAGAGGCTGATGGCCCTCGACCTGCGCCAGATACTGGGCGGGGAGGACTCCGTGCCCTCCCTCCCCACGATCCTCCACCATCTGGACGCCGCGGTGAACGACCCGCGCTCCTCGATGCGCCAGGTGGCCGAGATCATCAGCACCGACCAGAGCCTCTCGGCCCGGCTCCTCAAGCTGGTGAACAGCGCCTTCTTCGGCTTCCCCTCGCGGATCGAGACCATCTCGCACGCCGTGACCATCGTGGGCATCCAGCAGCTGCGCGACCTGGCGCTCGCCACCTCCATCCTCGAGATGTTCAGGGGGATCCCCGTCACCCTCCTCGACCCCAAGGACTTCTGGCACCACAGCATCGCATGCGGCATGGCGGCCCGCATTCTCGCCTCGTACCACCAGGAGCCCAACGTGGAGCGCTTCTTCGTCGCCGGGCTCCTGCACGACATCGGCCACCTCATCCTCTACCGGCACCAGAGCGGCCCGGCGAAGGAAGCCCTCCTCCGCTGCCGGGAAGAGGGGAGCATCCTCCACCAGGCGGAGCGCGTCTTGATGGGCACGGACCACGCGGAGGTGGGCGGGGAGCTGCTCAACTTCTGGAAGCTCCCGCCGAGCCTCTCGGAGGCGGCGCGGTTCCACCACCTCCCCGCGGGGGCCAAGCGCTTTCCGCTCGAGGCCAGCATCGTCCACCTGGGCGACATCATCGCCAACGCCCTCCAGCTGGGGACGAGCGGCGAGCGCCACGTGCCCCCCCTCGACCCCTCGGCGTGGGAGGGGCTCAGGCTCTCGGTGAGCATCCTCTCTCCCGCCATTCACCAGCTGGAGCAGCAGGCCGCGGGCGCCGTGGCGCTATTTCTCGAGGACGGAAGATGAGCTCCGAAGACGCCGGCCGCATCCGGGACCTGGAGGCCCGCCTCGAACACCTCGAGGAGGTGAACCGCTGGACCCTCGAGACCTTGGACATGGTCTCCTCGATCAACGACTTCCAGTCCGTCCGCTCGGGGGGGCGCGGCGCCGGCCAGATCATGGCCGAGCCGAAGCTCCACCTGAAGCGCCTCATCCCCTTCGAGGCGATGGCCTTCTTCACCGTCAACGAGGAGGACCAGGGCTTCACCCTCGCCGACTGCGAGCCCGGCGGCGCGCGGCCCAGCCTCCAGCGGGAGGCGGACCGGCTCATCGAGGATGGCACCTTCGCCTGGTCCCTCTTCCAGTTCCGCGCGGTGATGGTGCCCGCCGAGGACGGCGAGGGGCGGCTCCTCCTCCACGTGATCACCACCCGCTCCCGGACCCGGGGCATGTTCCTGGGCTTCCTCCCCCCCGGCGCGGGCAACGTCTACGACGCCACCCTCAACCTCCTCTCCGTCGTCCTCCTCAACTGCGCCCACGCCCTGGAGAGCTATGAGCTCTACAAGGCGCTTCAAGAAACTTACCTCTCGCTGGAGAAGGCGGTGGACGACCGAACGCGCGAGCTCCTGGTGGCGCGCGACCACGCCGAGGAGGCCAACCGGGCCAAGACCGAGTTCCTCTCGAACATGAACCACGAGCTCCGCTCCCCGCTCAACGCCGTCATCGGCTTCAGCGACGTGATCATGCTGAACTCCCAGGACCCGGAGACCGTGAGCCTGGCGGGCAAGATCAAGGACGCGGGCAAGTACCTCGCCCACCTCATCGAGGACCTGCTCGACCTGGACCGGATCGAGATCGGCGGAGTGCGCCTGGACCTCCAGGAGATCCCGCTCAACCGCCTGATTGCCTCCACGGTGGAGACCCAGATCCCCAACCTCCGCAAGGGATTCTCGCTCGAGTGCTCCCTCGACCCGGCCTGCGGCCCCGTCCTCTGCGACCCGACGCGCCTGCGCCAGGTTCTCCTCAACCTGCTCGACAACGCCGTGAAGTACTCCCCCGGCGGCGGGGCCATCCGCGTCCGGACCTGGGCCGAGGGCGGCGAGGTGCGGGTGAGCGTGCAGGACCAGGGCCTCGGCATCGCGCCCGAGCACCAGAAAACCGTCTTCGAGCGCTTCCGCCAGCTCGAGTCCGGCCACCGGCGGCGGGCGGGCGGCCTGGGGATCGGCCTGAGCCTCGCCCAGCGGCTCCTCGCCCTCCACGGCGGGCGCATCTGGGTGGAGAGCGAAGTCGGCGAGGGGAGCACCTTCACCTTCGCCCTGCCCACCCTCCAGGCCGCGCAGGCGGCGGGCGCCCCGGCCCCGGCGGAGGGCGCCGCGCAGGAGCCGGCGGAACCCTGGTCGGGCCGGCGCGTGCTCGTCGTGGACGACGTCGAGGACTACCACAAGCTCATGAAGCTGCTCATGCGGCAGGCGAGCCGCATCCTCTCGGCCTTCGACGGCCAGGAGGCGGTCGAGATGGCGCGGAAGGAGAAGCCCGAGATCATCCTGATGGACCTGCGCATGCCCGTGCTGGACGGCTTTGAGGCGATCAGCCGCATCAAGGCGGAGCCGGACACCGGGGGCATCCCCATCCTCGGGGTGAGCGCCCAGGTGATGAAGGAGGACCGGGAGCGCTGCCTGCGGGCCGGGGCGGAGGGCTACATCACCAAGCCCATCGACCTCGATGCCCTGCGCCTCGAGATCAAGCGGGTCCTCCGCTAAGCGTGTAAGCCAAACGCGTTGTTCACTCCGGGGGGTCGGTCTTTTCCCCTCTCCCCTTGGGAGAGGGCGGAGCGCCCAAGCGGCTGGCCGCCCGGGCGCTCCGGGTGAGGGGCACCCAAAAATCTTCGATTCTTGGGTGGCGGTGCCCGCCACCGCCCGGGGTGAAGGGGGGGGTCGGGTCGCCACAGTCCCTCACCCCCTCCCCTCTCCCAAAGGGAGAGGGGGGCGAAGCCTGACGAAGACCCGCTGAGGAGCGGTGCCACAGTGAACAACCTGTTGGGACTTCGCACCTAGGCGTCATCCTCCAGGGCCGGCCCCGCCGGCAGGGAGCGCGAATGGCCCGGACGCCAGACCCGTCCACCCCGGCCCGGGAGCTCTTCCCCGAATACCCCGGCATCCCCGCCCTCTACCGCGCCGAGGTGGAGGGGCTGAGCGAGGCCCAGCTCGACCGCAAGCGCCCGGAGAAGAGCTGGGGGCTCTGGTCCATCCGCGACCAGGTGAGCCACATGGCCTCGGTGCCCTACCGCTGGCTCCTCGTCCGGTGGGGGAAGATTCTCTTCGGGGAGCGCCCGCCAAGGGACCCGGAGTTCATCCGCGAGGGCTTTCAAGACCGTTTCATGCACCCCGCCCGCTGCCACGCGATCGGCGACCTCCTCGCCGCCCAGGCGGACGCCTTCGCCCTGGCCTGGGAGGCGCTGGGGCGCGAGACGCTGGGCTCCCTC
Source organism: Nitrospinota bacterium (assembly GCA_038042665.1). Taxonomy (GTDB): domain Bacteria; phylum UBA8248; class UBA8248; order UBA8248; family UBA8248; genus 2-12-FULL-69-37. Next base: position 4,285 of record JBBTDR010000050.1, on the reverse strand, counting down.
CGGGCCAAGGAGATCACCGAACGGGTTCCCTGGGGCGCCCGCCGCCCGCCGGCCTACGAGGAAGTGCGCGAGTGGCGCGAGCGCTCCATGAGCTGCCACCCCGCGGGCGCCCGGGTGGACCCGGCGGACCCGGACCTCTTCCACCTCGACCTGGAGTACACCTTCCGCCACATCCTCTGGGAGGCCTACGCCCACCTGCGGACCATCCAGACGCACAAGCTGGCCGAGGGCCTGCCCCCGCGAATTGAGATCCCCCAGGTCGGCTACATGACGCTCCTCGTCTGGGAGTAGAGCCCGGGCCGCCCTGCGCCGCACATGGAAAAGGCGCCGCCCCGCGCGCCGGCCACGGGGCGCCGCGCCTGCTTCGAGGGGCTGAATCCATTCCCCCCCAGCCGGACGAGGCGAACGGGAGATGCCGCTAAATCTTGACAATTTCCTAGAACATGGTAAGAAAATATTAATTTCTTATTACCCGCGGCGCTCGGCTGGCGCGGGAACATTCGGCCGCTTCGCCTGTTAGTGAGATGAACACTCACGCTGGCAGGGAAAGAGGTAGCCGCCCTGAAAGTGCCCCGCGGCTTTCCCGGGCCGCAAGGGACGGGGCATTGGGTTGGAGTCATACGCCGCCGGAGGAGATGCCACGATGAGAAGACGGCTCGGCTCCTGGAAAATGATGGCGTTCCTCATCGCGCTGGGAGGCCTGCTCCCGCCGGGGAGCGGCTGGGCCGCCTGGCAGCCCACGAAAACCGTGGAGTTCGTGGTCCCGGCCGGGACGGGGGGCGGGGCCGATATCATGGCCCGATTCATTTCGCCTCTCATCGGGAAGCACAAGCTCTCCCCGGTGAACTTCCTCGTGGTGAACAAGTCGGGCGGCGCGGGGGCCGAGGGGTTCCTTTACGTGAAGGGAAAAGCGGCTGACCCTCACGTAATTATCATCACCCTGGACAACCTGTTCACCACGCCCCTCGCCACCAGTGTCCCGTTCAACTGGAAGGACCTGACTCCCGTGGCTCGCCTGGCCCTGGATGAGTTCATCCTTTGGGTCAACGCCGAAACGCCGTACAAGACAGCCAAGGAGTACATCAACGCCGTCAAGGCCAAGGCCAGCACGTTCAAGATGGGCGGCACGGGGGCGTCCCAGGAGGACCAGATCATCACCATCCAGTTGGAGCAGACGTTTGGGCTCAAGTTCATTTACGTCCCGTTCAAGGGGGGCGGCGAGGTGTGCACCAGCCTGGTGGGCAAGCACGTGGATTCAACCGTCAACAACCCCTCCGAGTGCGTGGGCCACTGGAAGGCCAACCGCGTCCGCCCCCTGGCGGCGATCGACAGCGCCCGCATTCAGCTCCCCATGTGGGACGCCATCCCGACCATGAAAGAGGCCACGGGCTCGGATATGGACTACCACATGCTTCGGGGAATCTTCCTGCCCCCCGGAGTCTCCGAGGAGGCGAGGGAGTGGTACGTTAGCCTCTTCCGGAAGATCACCGAAACCCCCGAGTGGAAGAAGTACGTCACCGACAACGCCCTCAAGGCAGAATTCTTGACGGGCCCGGACTTCGTCAAGTGGTTAGAAGCAAAGGAAACGCTTACCAAGGACCTCATGAAGAAGGGCGGGCTGATCAAGTAGGCACGAGATACGGGCTTCGCGGAGACATTTCCCTTAGTTGCCACCTTGGCGGGAGGGGCTCCTTCCTACAGGGGGTCGAAGGAAATCCGTGCGCAAGGCTGATGCGATTACAGCCCTGGTCCTGCTAGCGATCGGGTCCGTGGCGATCTATGACTCCAGGCGGCATGGGATATTCGGCTGGGGTCCGGCCGGTCCCGAGTCTGGCCTATACCCGTTCCTGCTCGGCTCCGGAATCGCCGTCGGGAGCCTGATCGTCCTGGCGCAGGTCTTTCTCCGATCGCGCCGGGCCAGGCCGGACGAACCCTTCATTCCCCCGGGGGCCCTGAAGCCGGTCCTCTCCGTGGGGATCCCGGCGGCCCTCATGGTGTTGCTCACCGAGTTCGTCGGCCTCTACCTGGCGGCCGGCCTGTACCTCGCTGTCTACATGCGGTGGATTGGCAAGCATCGGTGGGTAACGGTGCTGGCCGTCAGCGTCTTGCTCCCCTTCGCGGGCTACATCGTGTTCGAAAAGTGGTTCCTGATCCCGCTGCCCGAGGGAAGCTTGACGTCTCGCCTCAGGTTTTGACCAGACAGGAGAAAGGGGCATGGAGGCCTTCCACTCCCTGTTGATGGGCTTCGGGGTATTCTTCACCCCCTACAACATCGTGGTGGCCATCGCGGGCATCTTTGTGGGGGCCGTGGTCGGCGTGTTGCCCGGCCTGGGCGTGGCGAACGGCGTGGCCATCCTGATCCCGCTGACATTCACGATGCCGCCGACCTCGGCGATCATCCTTTTGGCGGCCATCTACTGGGGGGGGCTCTTCGGCGGGGTGATCACCTCCATCCTGTTCAACATCCCGGGGGAGCCTTGGTCCGTGGCCACGACCTTCGATGGATATCCCATGGCGAAGAAGGGGGAGGCGGGGGAGGCCCTTACCATCGCCTTCTCCTCGCACTTCGTGGGCGCCGTGTTCGCCACTCTGATGCTGACGTTCTTTGCCCCCCTCGTGGCTGAGTTCTCGTTGCGCTTCGGGCCCCCGGAGACCTTTGCCGTGATGATGCTCACCTTCAGCGCCTTCGTCGGCCTGGGGGGAAAATCCACGGCGAAGACGGTGGTGAGCATCTTCCTTGGGCTGCTTCTGGCCGCGGTGGGATTGGACATCATCACCGGGAAGCTGCGCCTGACCTTCGGCACCGTTGAGCTCATGGGAGGCTTTAATTTCCTCGTGGCGGTCATCGGGCTGTTCGGCATCGGTGAGATCTTCCTGACCGTGGAGGAAGGCCTGAAGATGGAGGGCGTGACCGCCAAGATGTCCGTGCGGATGGTCCTGGATACGATCAAGAAGATGCCGCAGTTCTGGAAGACTCTTGTCCGGGGGGCGCTTATCGGGTGCTGGATGGGCATCAAGCCGGGTGGGGCGACGCCAGCCTCCTTCATGAGCTACGGTTTCGCCAAGCAGTTCTCGAAGAATCCCGAGGAATTCGGCACCGGAACCATGGAAGGGGTGGTGGCCCCTGAGGTGGCAGCCCACGCGGCCGGGGTCTCGGCCATGCTCCCCATGATTACCCTGGGCATCCCGGGCTCGCCCACGGCCGCCGTCATGCTGGGGGGCCTCATGATCTGGGGACTGCAGCCCGGCCCGATGCTGTTCAAAGAACACCCGGACTTCGTCTGGGGACTCATCGCCAGCATCTGGGCGAGCAACGCCCTGGGGGTCCTGATCGTCCTCTGCTTCGTCCCCTTCTTCGTGGCGATCCTCAGGGCTCCCTTTGACATCCTGATGCCGAGCATCGTCTTCGTCTGCGCCATCGGCGCCTACGCGGTGAGCAACCGGATGATTGACATCTGGTACATGATCATCTTCGGCGTGGTCGGGTACGTGTTCAAGAAACTGGATTATCCCTTGGCGCCCATGGTCCTCGCCTTGGTCCTCGGGGACCTGGCCGAGTCGGCCATGCGCCAGAGCCTGGTGATGTCCCAGGGCTCCCCCCTGATTTTCTTCAAATGGCCTATCGCGGGCATCGTGAATGGGGCGGCCATATTATTATTCCTCTGGCCCGCCGTCACGGCCATCCGCAACCGGCTGCGGAAGGGCCCCCGTCCCTCGGAACGCGACCTGGGGCGCCTCGCGGCCATTGAAGAGTGAGGGCGACGGATTGCCCATCCTGGCCATGACCCGGGAAATGGGAGAGCTCTCATCATCTCCCAGGGGGATTTCAGCATCTTCCTGACGAGGCCCACCTCGCTGGTCCTCCTCCTGGGGGCGCTGGCCCTCTTCCTCTACCCGGTCGTCAAGGGCTACCTGGAGCGCCGCTCACGCTACCGTTGAATTTCAGCCCTCGGCGTCCCGCCCTCCGCACCGCCGCCGGGATGCTGGGCGGCCTCCTGATCTGGGGCCTCCAGCCGGGGCCGACGCTGATGAAGGGGCATCCGGACTTCGTCTGGGCCTCATCGCCCTGGGGCGGGCGGAGGCCCACCTTCCGCCCGAGCCTCATCCTCTCCCAAGGCGATTTCTCCATATTCTTCACCCGCGGCGCCCCGCCGACGCCGGATTCGGCAGCAAAACTTAGGTAGCACCCTAATTTGCGGCGGATTCGCCTTGTCATTCCGAGAGAGTCCTTCGCGGAGCCTGCCCTGAGCTCCGCGAAGGGCTCGGAATGACAAGAATAGGCCAA
>JBBTDR010000049.1:0-2240 GCA_038042665.1 Nitrospinota bacterium | reverse complement strand
CGGCTGCGCCAGGTGGACGAGGAGGACCTGGGCCCGGTGGCCAAGATACTCGCCCGGGTGGACCGGAAGATCGCCCTGGAGCGCATCCGCGCCATCCAGACCCCCATCCTCGTCATGGGGCGGGAGACCGACCACCTCCAGGGGGTGTTCCGGGCGACCTACGAGCTCTTGAAGGAGGCCGGGAAGGACGTGGAATGTGTCTCCTACGACCACCCCGAGCACGGCTACGTCTACCCCACCCGCGCCGGGAGCGGGAAATACGAGCCGGACCCGGTGCAGCTCGACGCCATCGCCCGGGTCATCGCCTACTTCGACCGGCACCTGAAGCGCTGAGGCGCAGGAGGGCGCCATGCCCCTTCCCACCCGCGCCACGATCATCGAGGTGGGGCCCCGGGACGGCCTCCAGATCGAGAAGGCCTTCGTCCCCACCGAGGCCAAGGTGCGCCTCATCGACCTCCTCACCGCGGCCGGGGTGCCCCGGGTCGAGGTGACGAGCTTCGTCCACCCCAAGCACGTCCCCCAGATGGCGGACGCGGAGGAGGTGCTCGCCCGCATCCAGCGCCGTCCGGGGACGAAGTACGAGGCCCTGGTGCCCAACGTGCGGGGCATCGAGCGGGCCCTCAAGTGCCGGGTGGACCGCACCGTGCTCTTCGTCGCGGCGAGCGAGGGCTTCAACCAGAAGAACCTGCGCGCCGGGCGGGAGGAGATGCTCCAGGCCGCGCGCGAGGCGGCCCGCATGGCCCGGGAGGCCCGCCTCCCCATGCGCGGCGGGGTGGTCACCGCCTTCGGCTGCCCCTACGAGGGCCGGGTGCCCCTCGAGGCGGTGGAGCGCGTGACGGGCGAGTACCTGGAGATGGGCTGCGAGGAAATCACCCTGGCCGACACCGTGGGGGTCACCAACCCAGCGGCGGTGCGCCGGATGCTGGAGCACCTCCAGGGCCGCTTCCCGGGGGCGCGTTTCGGCCTCCACTTCCACAACACCCGGGGCTCGGGGCTGGCGAACGTCCTGGCGGGGCTGGAATCCGGCGCGGAGAGCTTCGACGCCTCGGCGGGCGGGATGGGGGGCTGCCCCTTCGCTCCGCGCGCGAGCGGCAACATCGCCACCGAGGACACCGTGAACATGTTGCACGAGATGGGGATCGCGACGGGGGTCGGCCTCCCCAAGCTCCTCGAGGCGGTGGCCCTGGCCGAGTCCCTGCTGGGCCGGCAGCTCCCCGGCCAGCTCCTCCACGCGGGCATCATGAACTGGGACGCCCCTGCCGCTTGACGGGAGGAGAGAAGGCTTTTCTAATACCCCCGTTCGGCCCCTCCCTGCACCGGGCGGTCGCGGCCCCGAGGCCGCCATCCCCCGCGTTTTCAAGCGGTTCCACACGCCTCAGGGGACGCCATGCAGGATCCGATTGAGGAGTTGCGCCGCCGGGTCGCGGAGGCCGAGGCGCTCGGGGGCAAGGCCTCCGAGGAGCGCCAGCACCAGCAGGGCAAGCTGACCGCCCGCGAGCGCCTGGACCTTCTCCTCGACCCCGGCAGCTTCGCCGAGATCCACCTCTTCGCCCAGTCCCGCGCGGCGGACTTCGGGATGGCCCAGCGCCGCAGCCCGGGGGACGGGGTGGTGACGGGCAGCGGGCGGATGGGGGGCCAGCTCGTCTTCGCCTCCTCCCAGGACTTCGGCACCCTCGGCGGCTCGCTGGGGGAGACCCACGCCCAGAAGATCGTCCACTGCATCGACCTCGCCGTGAAGGCGGGCTGCCCCTTCATCCAGATCCTGGACTCGGGCGGCGCGCGCATCCAGGAGGGCGTGCGCGCCCTCGACGGCTACGCCCGCATCTTCGAGCGGAACACCCAGGCCTCGGGCGTCATCCCCCAGCTCTCGGTCATCCTGGGCCCCTGCGCGGGCGGGGCGGTGTACTCCCCCGCCATCACCGACTTCATCTTCATGGTCGAGGGGCTGAGCAAGATGTTCATCACCGGCCCGGACGTCATCAAGGCCGTCACGGGCGAGGAGGTCTCCTTCGAGGACCTGGGCGGGGCCCACGTCCACAGCGCCGTGAGCGGCAACGCCCACTTCGTGGCCCGCGACGAGCGCGAGTGCTTCGAGATGATCCGCAAGCTCATCGCCTTCCTCCCCGCCAACAACCTGGACGACCCCCCCGTGGCCCCCCCCGCCGCCTGGCCCCCCGACGAGAACGCGGCGCTCGAGGGCATCGTCCCCACCGAGGAGAAGCGCGCCTACGACGTGCGGG
>JBBTDR010000048.1:0-3801 GCA_038042665.1 Nitrospinota bacterium | reverse complement strand
GGCCGCCTGGCCCACCCCCCCCGCCAGGGCGGGAAGCGCGGGCGCGGGGGCGGGCGGGGCGCCGCGCGGCTGGGCGACGGGGCGGCCCGCCCCCGCCTGGGTGAGCGCCCGGATGGCGGCGGCGGCCGAATCGGCGTCCGGTACCACCACGCCCAGGAGGCGCTCCCCGAGGGCCGCCTCGATGGCCTTCTCGTGGACGGGATCGACCGCGAGGACATCCGCCAGGGCGGCCAGGACCTCGGCACCGCAGGCGCGGAAGGCCTCGGCGCCCGCCCGCTCGGAGGACGCCGCCCGGATGTCCTCGATGGTCTTCTGGGAGGAGCGGGCCTCCACCACGGCCTCGCGCGCGGCGGCGAGGGCGGCCTCCTCGGAGCGGAGGAGCTCCTCGACGCGGCGCTGCGCCTGGGCGGCCCGCTCGGCTTCTTCCTTCAGGCGGGCGCTCGCGCGGGAGATCTCCTCCAGGCGCCGCGCGGCGGCCTCCAGCTCGGCCCGGGCCTCATCGAGCGCCCGCCCGGCCTCCCCAGCCTCCCGCTGGAGGCGCTCGGAGGCCTCGGCGGTGGCCTCCAGGCGGGACTCCGCCAGGGCCATGCGCTGACGGGCCCGGCCGGCGGCCTCGGACTCCTGCTCCTGGAGCCGCCGCGCCTCGTCCAGCGCCGCCTCCAGATCGGCCAGCTCGGCCCGGACCGCGGAGAGCTCGGCCGAGCGGAGGTCGAACGCGCGCTGGGCGGCGGCGGCCTCCGCGGCGAAGGCGGCCTCGCGCGCGGCGAGGCGGCCCCGCTCCTCCTCCAGCCGCAGGGCCTCGCGCGAGAGGGTCTCGGCCTCCTCGGCGCGGCGGGCATCCTCGGCGTCGAGCTCGATGAGCCTCCCCTGGAGCATCTCCAGGCTGTTCTCGAGCCGTTGGATGAAGCCCTCGACCTCCACCGCCCGGCGGCGGGTCTCGGCCAGGGCCTCGGAGCGCTCGGCCAGCTCCGCCCGCACGGTCTCGCGCTCGGCCTCCCGGGAGGCCAGGGCGGCGAGGTGGCCCTCCTCGCGCTCCTTCAGGCGCTCGTACTCCCCCTCGGCGGGCCGCAGCTCAGCCTCGATCCGGAGGAGGTTGAGGGCCTCGATGCGCAGGTCGAGGGTCTTGATCTCGGCTTGGTATTCCTTGAAGAAGGCCGCCTTCCGCGCCTGGCGCCGCAGGGAGCGCAGGCGCCCTTCCTTCTCGCGGAGGACATCGGCCACCCGAAGGAGGTTGGCCTGGGCGAGCTCGAGCTTGCGGAGGGCCTCGTTGCGGCGGTTCTTGTACTTCATGATGCCGGCCGCCTCCTCGATGAGCAGGCGGCGGTCCTGCGGGCGGGCGTTCACCAGCCCCTCGATGCGCCCCTGCTCGACGATGGAGAAGGTGTCCAGCGAGATGCCGGTGTCGAGGAAGAGGTCGACGATGTCCTTCAGGCGGCAGGGGTTGCGGTTGATGAGGTACTCGCTCTCGCCGGAGCGGTAGAGCCGGCGGGTGACGACGGCCTCCTCGTAGTCCTTGTAGAGGGGGGAGGTCACGGTGCCTTGGAGGTCGGTGAGGGTGAGGGAGACTTCGGCCATCCCGAGCGGCTTGCGCTCGGCGCTGCCGCTGAAGATGAGGTCCTCCATCTTCTTGGCGCGGAGGGTCCTGGGCGCCTGCTCCCCCAGCACCCAGCGGACGGCGTCGCAGACGTTGCTCTTGCCGCATCCGTTGGGGCCCACGATGGCCGTGATGCCATCGCCCAACTCGATGATGGTCCGGTCCACGAAAGACTTGAACCCTAGCATTTCCAGGCGCTTGAACCGCAAGACCAAACCCTCGGCGGGCGCGGACGAGCCGCGCGGAAAGGCGGGGGCGGAAGGAATCCTTACATTATCAGAGGGATGGAGGGATGTAAAGCGGAAAGCGCCTCAGGCGGGCGGGGGGCCGCCCTCGGCGAGCGCGCGGAGGGACTCGCGGGCGGCGGCCTGCTCGGCGGCCTTCTTGGAGGCGCCGGCGCCCCGCCCGAGCAGGCGGTCGCCGCAGCACACCTCCACCTCGAAGACCTTGAGGTGCTCCGGCCCGCTCTCGTGCGCCACGGTGTAGAGGGGCAGCTTGCGCCCCTGCCGCTGGAGAGTTTCCTGGAGCTGGCTCTTGTAGTCGAACGAGTCGCTGTCCTCCCCTCCCGGGGCGTCCCCCCAGAGCCATCCCTCCACCCAGGGCACGCAGGCGGGATAGCCCGCGTCGAGATAGATGGCGCCCACCAGCGCCTCGAAGGCGTCCGCCATGATGGAGGCCTTCGCGCGGCCGCCGGTCTTCTCCTCCCCCCTTCCCAGGCGCAGGTATTCGGCGATGCCCAGCCGGCGGGCGGCGCGGGCCAGGGCTTGGCCGCTCACCCGCTCGGAGCGCATCCGGGTGAGGTCGCCCTCGTCCGCCCCGGCGTGCTCCCGCCAGAGGCGCTCGGTGACGATGAGCTGAAGGACGGCGTCGCCCAGGAACTCGAGGCGCTGGTTGTCCTCGCCGGGAGGGCTCACCTCCTGGGAGAAGGACCGGTGGGTGAGGGCCCGGACGAGGAGGGCGCGGTCGGAGAAACGGTGGCGGATGCGCTCCTCGACCTCATCGAGAGGAAGGTCTGGGAGGGGTGGTTTCACCTGGCGGATTTTCCCGGCGGGGGGACGCGGTTCCGCAGGGCCAGAGGGGGCCCGGGCCGGGTCAAAACCTGCGGGAGGAGTCAAGAAGATCCTCCTCAGGCGGCATGGGCCTCATACCGCTTGAAGAGCAGGGTGGCGTTCGTCCCGCCGAACCCGAAGGAGTTGGTCAGCGCGCAGCGCAGGGGCGCCTCGCGCGCGGCGTTGGGGACGTAGTCGAGGTCGCATTCCGGGTCGGGCTTTTCGTAGTTGATGGTGGGAGGAACGCGCTGGTGCTTGAGCGCGAGGACGGTGAAGACCGACTCCACCCCGCCCGCGGCGCCCAGCAGGTGGCCCGTCATGGACTTGGTGGAGCTGACGGCCAGCTTGTAGGCCTGCTCGCCGAAGACGCGCTTGATGGCATGGGTCTCCAGCCTGTCGTTCAGGTCGGTCGAGGTGCCGTGGGCGTTGATGTAGTCCACCTCGTTGATGGAGACGCCGCCGTCCTGCATGGCCATCTCCATGCACCGGGCGGCGCCGTCGCCGTCGGGGTCGGGGGAGGTGATGTGGTAGGCGTCGGCGGTGAGGCCGTAGCCCACCAGCTCGGCGTAAATGGGGGCGTTGCGCGCCTGGGCGTGCTCCAGGCTCTCCAGGATGAGGATGCCGCAGCCCTCGCCCATGACGAAGCCGTCGCGGTCGGCGTCGAAGGGCCGGCTCGCCCGCTGGGGCTCGCCGTTGCGGGTGCTCAGGGCCCGCATGGCGCAGAAGCCCGCCATGGCGAGCTCGGTGAGGCAGGACTCGCTGCCCCCCGACACCATGACGTCGGCGATGCCGCGCTGGATGCACTTCATGGCGTCCCCGATGGCGTGGTTGCCCGAGGCGCAGGCGGTGACGGTGCAACTGTTCGGCCCCTTCAGGTTCCAGCGCATCGAGACGCTGCCGGCGGCCAGGTTGGCCAGCAGCATCGGGATGAAGAAGGGGGTCAGCCGGCGGGGCCCCTTCTCCTGCACCACCACCAGGTGGGCCTCGATGGCCGGGAGGCCGCCCAGCCCCACCCCGATGACGGCGCCGTAGCGGGGGGCGACGTCGTTGCCCGGGGTCGGGAGGCGGGCGTCCTCGAAGGCCATCTGGGTGGCCGCGAGGACATACTGGATGAAGAGATCCATCTTCTTGATCTCTTTCTTGTCGATGTAGCTCTCC
>JBBTDR010000047.1:0-1749 GCA_038042665.1 Nitrospinota bacterium | reverse complement strand
CCCTGCGCCGCGCCCGGGAGGAGGACAAGCCCATCTTCCTCTCGGTGGGCTACTCGGCCTGCCACTGGTGCCACGTCATGGAGCGCGAGAGCTTCGAGAGCGAGGAGATCGCCGAAATCCTCAACGGCCATTTCGTGAGCATCAAGGTGGACCGGGAGGAGCGGCCCGACATCGACGCCATCTACATGGAGGCGGTCCAGCTCATGGCGGGCCAGGGGGGCTGGCCCATGAGCGTCTTCCTGCTGCCGGACCTGCGGCCCTTCTTCGGGGGCACCTATTTCCCGCCCGAGGACCGCTGGGGGCGGCCCGGCTTCAAGCGGCTGCTCCTGCGGCTGGCGGAGATTTTCCGCACCCGCCGCGCCGACCTCGAGGCGAGCGGGGAGAAGCTCACCGAGGCCATCGGCCACATGGAGGCCGCGGCCCCCGCGGCGGGGGATCTCTCGCGCGATATCCTCGCGCGGGCGGCGTCGGAGCTCGCCCAGCGCTTCGATCAGCAGTGGGGGGGCTTCGGCGGGGCGCCCAAGTTCCCGCCCTCGATGGCCCTCATGCTGCTCCTCAGGGAGTGGCGGCGGACGGGGGAGAAGCGCCTCTTGGACATGACCGAGTTCACCCTCCAGCGCATGGCCCTGGGCGGGATGTACGACCAGCTGGGCGGGGGCTTCCACCGCTACAGCGTGGACGAGCGCTGGCTCATCCCCCACTTCGAGAAGATGCTCTACGACAACGCCCTCCTCACCCGGGTGTACCTCGAGGCCCACCAGGCCACGGGCAGCGCCTTCTACCGCTCCATCGCCGAGGACGTCCTCGACTACGTCCTGCGGGAGATGACCTCGCCCGAGGGCGGCTTCTATTCCGCCCAGGACGCCGACAGCGAGGGGGAGGAGGGCAAGTTCTTCGCCTGGACCCCGGAGGGGATCGCGGAGGTGCTGGGCCCGGAGGAGGGGAGCATCGTCCGCCGCTTCTACGGGGTGACCGAGGAGGGGAACTTCGAGCACGGCCGGAGCGTCCTCCACATCCCGCTCTCCCCCGCCGCCTTCGCCCGGGAGGCGGGGCTGGAGGCCGAGAAGCTGCTCGACGTACTCCAGCGGGGCCGCCGCAAGCTCTTCGAGGCCCGGGAGAAGCGCGTCAAGCCGATGCTGGACGACAAGGTCCTCGCCAGCTGGAACGGCCTCATGATCGGCTCGATGGCCCTGGCCGGGCGCATCCTGGAGCGGCGGGACTACGCCGAGGCGGCGCGGCGGGCGGCGGAGTTCGTGCTCGGGCGCATGCGGGGGGAGCGGGGCCTCCTGCGCACCCACCGGGGGGGGCGGAGCCGCCTGAACGCCTACCTGGACGACTACGCCTTCCTCATCGCGGGCTTGCTCGAGTTGTACGAAGCCACCTTCGAGCCCCGCTGGGTGCGGGAGGCGGCGAGGCTCGCCGGGGAGATGCGGGAACGCTACCTGGACCCCGGGGACGGGGCCTTCTTCTTCACCTCCAGCGACCACGAGGCGCTCATCGTCCGGAGGAAGGCGGGCCAGGACAACGCCATCCCGAGCGGGAACTCGATGGCGGCGCTCGGCCTCCTGCGCCTGGCCAAGCTCACGGGGGAGGCGCGCTGGGCCTCGCTCGGCGAGGGCGTCCTCCGGGCGTTCGGGGGGTACCTCGGCCGGGCCCCCGCCGCCTTCCACATGATGCTCGTCGCGCTGGACTTTTTCCTGGACATCTCACCTCTCCTACCGGCGGCTGGCCGAACTCCGGGACGTTATT
>JBBTDR010000046.1:0-3939 GCA_038042665.1 Nitrospinota bacterium | reverse complement strand
GTGCCTTCATCGCCCGAATACTGGCGGCAAGATCAGGTGCCGACAGGTCGCCGCGCAACAGACCCTCGTTACCGACCAGCATGTACCGCCTGCCTTCCAGCACCAGGATGAACTGCTCCTCCTTCTCGTGCCAATGCGGGACGGAGCCCTTCTCCCGGCGGAAGGTCACCAGGCTCGCCTTCATCCGCTCGCCGGCGACCGGCTGGAACTCCCCCGCGCTCCCCGAGGCGAGGGTGACGGTCTTCAGTTCGGAGGTCTTGTAGAAAGGCATTCCGCGTCTCCTGGCTGAGGTTGCGGGGTGTGCGAAAGTGCAACTCCGGGGCGCCCCGGCAATCTCCCCCTGGGCCTTCGCCGGCCAGGCGCTGATTCGACAGGCTATCGTGAAGCGGAGGGAGGGTGAGTCCCGGAGCCGGGCGCGGATTCCGGCTCGCCGCCGGAGACCTGCCGCCGCGTTGACTTCCACCATACGGCCACTATAATCCGTTCACGTCCCGGGAACAAACGTTCGGCATAAGGAGAACAGGGGCCCCGGGCCCGGAGGGGCATGCCATGAGACGCGCCGGCTTCCCAGCAACGCTCGCTTCGGTTTTCGCATTCTGCCTCCCGTGGTTTTTCCCGTTTCAGGGCGCCCACGCCCAGACCCGGCTGAACTTCACCCAGGGCCCCGAGCCGAAGAGCCTGGATCTCGCCCTGCATCCGAACGGCTCCATCGACATCACGGCCCAAGTGCCGATCTATGATGCGCTGCTCTCCCAGGGCGTGAACGGCGAGATCCATCCCGCGCTCGCCACCTCCTGGGCCTTCAAGAACCCCACGACCGTGGTGTTCAAGCTGCGCCAAGGCGTGAGGTTCCACGACGGGACCCCCTTCAACGCCGCGGCCGTGAAGTTCAACCTCGAGCGGACGTTGAACCACAAGCGCTCCCGCCTCAACGAATACATCCGGATGATCAAGGAGGTCCGCGTCCTCAGCGATTCCGAGGTCGAGATCGAGCTCAAGTTCGCCTTCGCCTCCTTCCTCTCCCATCTCGCCCACACGGTCGCCTCCTTCGGCTCGCCGGAGGCCATCCAGAAGCACGGGGAGGAATTCGGGCGGAACCCGGTGGGGGCGGGGCCCTTCGTGTTCAAGGAATGGGTCTCGGGGGAGTACATCAAATACGCCGCCAATCCGGGCTACTGGGGGGGCAGGCCCGCGATCGACGAGCTGGTGTACCGGGTGGTGCCCGAGGCGACGACCCGCGTCCTCCAGCTCCGGGCGGGGCAGCTGCAACTGGGGTGCTTCCTGCCCCCCGCCCAGCAGAACGAGGTGCGGAACGACCCCGGCCTGAGCTTGGTGAAGTCCCCCCTCTTCCGCACCATCTTCATCGGCATGAACAACCAGGTCAAGCCGTTCGACAACCGCCTCGTCCGCCAGGCGATGAACCACGCCGTCGACACCAAGACCATCATCGAGAAGGTGATGCTGGGGTCCGGGACGCCGCTCGGCGGCCCCTTCGGGCCCACCGTCTGGGGCTATGACCCCGAATTCGAGAAGATGGGGTACCGCTACGACCCCGAGCGGGCCAAGCAGCTCCTGAAGGAGGCGGGCTTCCCCAACGGCTTCGAGGTCGAGTTCTGGCATCCCACCGGGAGGTACACGGACGACAAGCTGGCCGCCGAGGCCATCCAGGACTACCTGGCCAAGGTGGGCGTCCGCGCGAAGCTCAAGACCGGCAACTGGAGCCTGATCGCCCCGGCCGTCCGGAACGGGAAGGCCCCGATGTACTTCTACGGCTGGGGGGTCGTCACGGGCGACGCCGACATGGCGCTGTACTACAAGTTCCACTCCTCCATGTGGGGCCCGCCGGGCAACTACGACCGCTACAAGAACCCGCAGGTGGACAAGCGGCTTGACGAGGCGCGCCAGGAGATCGACGCCGCGAAGCGCAAGGCCATCTACAAAGAGGTCGCCAAGCAGGTGGTCGAGGACGCCCCCTGGGTCTTCTTCAAGCAGGAGGAGATGCTGTGCGGGCAGAGCAAGAAGCTCTCGGGGGTGGTCTACCATCCCTCGCAGAGCCTCTTCTTCCACAAGGCCCGCCTGGCCCCCTGAGGGGCGGGGCCGGGCGGGCTTCCCGGCCCGGCGGGAAAGCCGGCGGGACAGGACACGGGACAGGAGAGAGGGAATGGACTTCGAGCTGAGCGACGACCAACGCGCCATCCGCGACCTGGCCCGCACCTTCGCCCGCGAGGAGCTGATCCCGCGCTGCGCGGAGCTGGACCGGCTGCCGGACGGGGCGGACGCCTTCCCCTGGGAGCTCGTCGAGCGGGGCTCGAAGCTCGGCTTCAACACCCTCGCCCTCCCGAAGCGGTACGGCGGCGCGGGGGCGAGCGTCCTCACCCAGTGCCTCGTCATGGAGGAGCTCTCCGCCGGCGAGGCCGCGGTCTCCAAGGTCTACAGCCACAACTGGAAGGCCATCGCGGGCATCATGGGCATCGCCTCCGAGGAGCAGATCCTCCGCGTCACCCGGGACTTCGCCCAGGACCCCCGCTACTGCCTGGGCATCGCCATGACCGAGCCCAACACGGGCAGCGACAACTCCCTCCCCTACGACGGGGACGTGAAGGCAGGCCCCCGGCTCACCGCCGTCCGCAAGGGGGACGGCTACGTCCTGAACGGCATGAAGCATTTCATCGCCATGGGCGCCCAGGCCAAGATGCTCGCCATCTACGCCCGCACCGACACCTCCATCCCCTGGACCGAGGGCACCTCCGCCTTCATGCTCTTCCCCCCCAAGGAGGGCTTCCGGACCGGCCGCCTGCACGACAAGGTGGGCCTCCGGCTCTACCCCCAGTTCGAGCTCCTCTTCCAGGACGTCCGGATCCCCGAGCGCGACATGATGGGCGAGGAGAACCGCGTCCACAACAGCCGCCGCAGCATCACCAACATCGGCACCATGGAGGCCACCGCCACGGCGCTCGGCATCGCCAAGCGCGCCTACGAGCTGGCCCTCGCCCACGCCCGCGAGAGGGTCCAGGGCGGCAAGCCCATCATCCAGCACCACATGATCGGCCTGATGCTCCTCGAGATGTTCACCCGCCTCGAGGCCGCCCGCACCCTGCTGTGGCGCTCGGCCTGGAGCGTGGACAACGGCCGCCGCGACGACCCCAAGCTCCCCCAGGTGGGCAAGGTCCTCGCCGTCGAGGCCCTCCAGTTCATCGCCGCCCGCGCCGTCGAGATCTTCGGCGGCATGGGCGTCATGCGCGAGGCCCCCGTCGAGAAGGTCTACCGCGACGCCGTCCAGCTCTTCCACATGGGCAACACCCAGCAGGTGAACCTCTTGAAGGCCCTCGATCGGCTCACCAAGGAGTAGGCGCCATGCAAGCCCGGGAGCTCAAGCTGGGCCGCATCTTCCAGCTCCAGTACCAGGCCGGCGACGACTTCTTCGCCGAGCTCAACCGCTTCGTCCGGGAGAAGAACATCCGCGCGGGCTCCGTCTTCCTCCTCGGCGCCCTCAGCCGGCTCGACATGATCACGGGCTTCAAGAGCATGCAGGGCTACGACGTCGACCGCCGCAGCTTCGGCGACTGGCGCGAGCTCGTGGCGCTGGGCAACATCAGCTGGCCCGCCGAGCCCCCCGCCGCCCTGGGCGAGGGCGTCCGCTGGGACGAGCCCCAGCCCTACGTCCACATCCACATGGCCCTGAGCGGCGGCCCCGGCCGCACCGAAGAGGTCCTCGTCGGCCACCTCGGCGGCGGCACCCTCAAGGGCGGCATGGTGGTTCAGCTCTACGAGCTCCTCTGAGCTCCCCGCCCGGAACAATTTTCATAGGTTTTTTCCCTTAATATCCGCTTTTATCCGCGGCGGCCTCCCCGCGCCCGGAAACTCCCGGAAAGGCCCTCCCCGCCTTTTTCATTTCGCCCCCCGGCCATCCGCATCCTCCCGCGCCCATTTTTTTCGGCT
>JBBTDR010000045.1:0-4777 GCA_038042665.1 Nitrospinota bacterium | reverse complement strand
GTGCTGGATCTTGGCCGGGCTCAGGGCGTTGGCGGCGTAGGTGCGGAGGTCGTCGCTCCAGGCGATGATGTCGATCTTCTCCCCGCGCAGCTCCTGGACGACGGCCTGCACGCGGCTGCCCCGGGTGCCCACGCAGGCGCCCACGGGGTCGACGTCGCGGTCGTGGCTCACCACGGCCACCTTGGAGCGCCCGCTGGGTTCGCGGACGCAGCCCTTGATCTCGACCACGCCGTCGTAGAGCTCGGGCACCTCCATCTCGAAGAGCCGCTTGAGGAGGCCGGGGTGGGTGCGGCTGAGCACGACCTGGGGCCCCTTGGAGGCCTCGCGCACCTCGAGGATGTAGGCGCGCAAGCGGTCGCCCCGCTTGTAGACCTCGCGGAAGATCTGCTCGCGGCGGGGCAGGATGGCCTCCCCCCGGCCGATGTCCACGAAGATGTTGCCCCGCTCCACCTGGGTCACGACCCCGGTGATGATCTCGCCCTCGCGGCCCTTGAACTCGGAGTAGATGTTGGCCCGCTCGGCCTCGCGCACCCGCTGGAGGATGACCTGCTTGGCCACCTGGGCGGCGATGCGGCCCAGGCCCTCGGTGTCGAGGCCGAAGCGCATCTTGTCGCCCACCTGGATGCCGGGGTCGCGCTGCCGGGCCTCCTCGATGGCGATCTCGGCCTCGGGGTCCTGGACGACGCGCACGACCTCCTTCGAGGCCGTGAGGCCGATCGCGCCCGTCTGGGAGTCGAAGGTGACCTCCACGTTGTCGCCCAGGCCGAACTGCTTGCGGGCGGCCGAGGCGAGGGCCACCTTGAGGGAGTCGAGGAGGATCTCCCTCGAGACCCCCCGCTCCCGCTCGAGTTGCGTGAGAACCGCCAACAGCTCCTGACTCACCTGCCGTGTCCTCCCTTGGGGGCCGGCCCCGCGGCCTTGTCCCCGCCCCGGAACTCGGCCTCCCAATCCACTTCGAGCCTCGCCTTGGCGATCTCGCCCAGGGAGACGCGCTGGGGCGCCTCCTCCCCGGTGTCCAGGGTGATGACCTCCCCCTCGATGCCCGCGAGGACGCCCGAGAGGGTGCGGGCCCGCTCCCCGGGGCTCCGCAGGCGGATGCGCACCCGGCGGCCCGCGTAGCGGCGGAAGTCGCCCGGGCGGCGCAGGGGGCGCTCGATGCCGGGGCTCGAGACCTCGAGGCTGTAGGAGGGGCCGATGACGTCCTCGGCGTCCAGGCGGGCCTCCACCTCCCGGCTCATCCGCTTGCAGTCGTCGAGGCCCACCCCCCCCGGCTTGTCGATGAAGAGGCGCAGCACCTGGCGCCTCCCGCCCCCGGCGAGCTCCACTTCCACCAGCTCCATCCCCAGGGAGGCGGCCAGGGGCTCCGCCAGCGCCCAGATGCGGCCCATGAGGTCGGCGGCCATGGCTTCCCCCCGGCGGCGGACGAAAAAAAATGGGCACCAAAAGTTGGGCCCACGACGGAAGGCATCAACCACTGCTATAGTAGTCCCTCCGCCCCCAAAGTTCAAGCGCCGGGCCCCGGGACCGGGACGGGTGCCCCGCCGGGCCCCGGCGAGTTCTTGCCCGGCCCGGGGCTCCATGCTAGCATCGGAGCCCTTGAACCGCCCGGAATTCCGGACTTTTCCGGAGGGGCCGGGAGGGAGGCTTCATGGCGAAGGACGCGAAGAGCGACGCCCAGCGGCGCAGTATGGTCCGGATGGACGACTCACTCGAGATCAGCCACCGCCCCGTGGCCGATTTCGAGATCGAGACCCTCGGCCGCCAGATCGTGACCCGCGCGGGCGCCGGGGGCACCATGGGCTCGGTGACCTCCATCATCCAGGCCGCCGGGCGCTCCATCGACCCCAACGCCCCCACCTGGAAGGCCATCGCCCTCCTCGATCAGAAGCTGGACTACCTGGTCTCCATGCTCCAGTCCCTGACGCGGGCCAAGGTGGAGCAGACGGATTTCTACAAGGCGCTGGTGAACATCAGCGGCTCGGGCATCCGCTTCCCCAGCAAGCAGCTCTACAGCAAGGGCTCCCACCTGTGGATCGCCATGGTCTTCACCGGGGCGGCGCCCACCTTCCGGGTAGACGCCGTCGCCAAGGTGGAGCGCCTCTCCTCCTCCGTCTCCCGGACGCGGGAGCAGGGGCCCTCCGTCGAGGTGGGCGCCCGCTTCATGGCCGTCAACGAGCAGGACAGCGAGCAGATCCTCCGCTACATCTTCCAAAAGCAGCGCGAGATACTGAGGGCGCGGACCCGGGAGTCGTGAGGGCGCGCCGGCCCCTTCCCCCGCCTCTCCCCGCCCCCTCCGCGGGCGGGCCGCGCACCGCCGAGGAAACCCGATGCCCGAACTGACCCGAGCCAAGGCCCTCTGGATCTACGAGACCATGGTGCGCATCCGCCGCTTCGAGGAGCGCGCGATCGAGCTCTTCCAGGCGGGGGAGCTGCCCGGCTTCCTCCACGCCTACATCGGCGAGGAGGCCGTGGCCTCGGGCGTGTGCGCCCACCTCACCCCCCAGGACCAGATCACCTCCACCCACCGCGGGCACGGCCACATGGTGGCCAAGGGCCTCAAGTACGAGGGGATGTTCGCCGAGCTCTACGCCCGCCGCACGGGCTACTGCAAGGGCAAGGGCGGCTCCATGCACATCGCCGACCAGGACCTGGGCGTGCTGGGGGCGAACGGCATCGTCGGGGGCGGCATCCCCATCGCCGCCGGGGCGGCGCTCGGGATCAAGCTCAGGGGCGCGAGGCACGTGGTGGTGAGCTTCTTCGGCGACGGCGCCAGCAACGAGGGCGCCTTCCACGAGGGCATCAACCTCGCCTCGGTCTGGAAGCTCCCGGTGGTCTTCGTCTGCGAGAACAACGGCTTCGCCGAGAGCACCCCCCGCGCCACCCACCAGGCCGTGCGCGACGTGGCCGACCGCGCCAAGGCCTACGGCATCCCGGGCGTGACGGTGGACGGGATGGACCCCGCCGCCGTCTTCGAGACCGCGGGCGAGGCCATCGAGCGCGCCCGCCGGGGCGGGGGCCCCTCCCTCGTCGAGGCCAAGACCATGCGCTTCCTGGGCCACTACGTCGGGGACCCCGGCACCGCCTACGGGCACGACAAGGAAGTGGTCAAGTGGAAGAAGCGCGACCCCATCGCGGGCTTCGGCGCCCTCCTCGAGAAGAAGAAGTGGCTCACGGCCAAGGGCCGGGAGGAGGTGCTGGCGCGCGTGAACGCCGAGGTCGAGCGCGGCGTCGAGTTCGGCCGCCGGAGTCCCGAGCCCGAGCTCGCCGACGCCCTCACCGACATCTACGCCAACCCTTGAGCGGAGAGGCCATGCCCGTGCGCGAGATCCTCTACCGCGAGGCCATCATCGAGGCCATGGCCGAGGAGATGGCCCGCGACAAGGACGTCTTCCTCCTCGGCGAGGACATCGCCCAGTTCGGCGGCTCCTACAAGACCACCGTGGGCCTCCTCGAGCGGTTCGGCCCCGAGCGGGTGCGCAACACCCCCATCTCCGAGCAGGGCATCGTGGGCGCGGCCCTGGGGGCGGCGCTCATGGGCCTGCGGCCCGTGGCCGAGCTCATGTACATCGACTTCTCCGCCGTGGCCATGGACCAGATCGTCAACCAGGTGGCCAAGGTGCGCTACATGTTCGGGGGCAAGGCCAGGACCGCCCTCGTCATCCGGACCCAGGGGGGCGCGGGGAGGAGCTCGGCCGCCCAGCACGCCCAGAGCCTTGAGGCCTGGTTCGTCCACGTCCCCGGCCTCAAGGTGGTGATGCCCTCCAGCCCCCGCGACGCCAAGGGGCTCCTCAAGAGCGCCATCCGCGACGACGACCCCGTCTTCTTCATCGAGCACAAGCTCCTCTACCTCCAGAAGGGCCCCGTGCCCGAGGAGGACTACACCATCCCCCTCGGGGTGGCCGAGGTGAAGCGCGAGGGCCGGGACGCCACCATCGTGGCCACCTCCTCGATGGTCCCCAAATCCCTCCAGGCCGCCGAGGAGCTCGCCAAGGAGGGCGTCAGCTGCGAGGTGGTGGACCCGCGCACCCTCTTCCCCCTGGACAAGGAGACGATCCTCGCCTCGGTGCGCAAGACGGGCCGCCTGCTCATCACCCACGAGGCGGTCGAGCGCTGCGGCTGGGGGGCCGAGGTCGCCGCCCTCGCGGCGCGCGAGGCCTTCGACTACCTCGACGCCCCCATCGTGCGCGTCTGCGCCAAGAACACCCCGGTGCCCTTCGCCCCCAAGCTCGAGAGCCACGTGATCCCGGACAAGAACGACGTCATCGCGGGCGTCCGCGCCCTGCTGCGGACCGCCTGAGGGCGGCCCCAAGACCAGGAGCCGACAAAATGGCCACGCCGCTTCCCATGCCCAAGCTCGGCCTCACCATGGAGGAGGGGACCATCCTCAAGTGGTTCAAGCCCGAGGGGTCCCCCGTCAAGAAGGGCGAGATCATCCTCCAGATCCAGACCGACAAGGTGGAGTACGAGGTCGAGAGCCCGGACGGCGGGGTGCTCCTCAAGACCCTCGCGGGCGAGGGCGCCGTCGTCCCCTGCGGCACAAACATCGCCGTCATCGGGAAGAAGGGGGAGGACGTGAGCGCCTTCGCCGGCGCCGCCCCCCCCGCCCCGAAGACGCCCGCCCCCGCGGCGCCCGCGAAGCCGGCCGCGCCCCCCGCCCCAGCGCCTGCGGCGGGTGGAGCGCCCGCGGCGGGTCGAACGCCCGCCCCCCGCGCGACGGCCGCGTGTTCGCCAGCCCGGCCGCCCGCCGGGTGGCCCGGGAGCTCGGGGTGGACTACCG
>JBBTDR010000044.1:0-6341 GCA_038042665.1 Nitrospinota bacterium | reverse complement strand
CCCGCCGCGCCCCGCCTCGCCGCCAGCCCGGGGGTGGGCCGGGGGGACGGCAGGCGAGGGGCCTCGGCCAACGGGAGGGCCGAGTTGCGGCGGGGAAAGTCATTGGATTTCTCCGTTCTTGTCGCGCGCCCTGATCACGGGCGCTTGAGTCGGGCCCCCGGCGCTCCGCCCAAGGCGCACGCCCGAGGTGCCGGATTTCGGGATCGCCTTGGGGCGTCCGGCGCGGGAGGTTTCAGTCGGTTGGGTTTTCTTCACGTCTGTCATTCTGTTCTCCTACCAAGGTCTCGGGCAGCCGTTGCTCGGATGCAAAAGATCGTCGTCTCCATTACCCTCCGGGCGCGGGCCGACGCGCCGCCGGACGCCGTGTTCGATAGGGCTCTGCCAGGCGTCTCCGGGGCCGGGGCCAACCTCCGGGGCGGGCGCGGCGGCGTTCGTCGTTTCCGTGACGGAATTCCGTCCTTCTTCTGGCGCTGGCGGGAGGGCCAGGCGCTCAGGGAGGGCCGGGGGCGCGTCCACCACCACCTCGCCCACGTGGAGGGGCAGGCGGGAGCGTTTGCGCTGGCGGGCCTCCGCCCGGGCTCGCTCCCGGCGCTCGGCAACGTCCGCCGCGATCTCCTCCGCGTAGAGCTTGAGGAGGGCGCTGAGAGAGTGGGCGGCTCTCGCGCCTGCCTTGCGATGGGCGAACCGAAGGGAAGGCCGGACACCGCCGCACAGGCCCGCCCAGGAAATGAGGATACCGAGGGCCGCGCCGTCTCCCCGGGCGGCGGCACCTATCGCCTTGCCCAGCGCCTGCCCGTCCGGCGGAACCGCGAAGGTGAATCCCCGGCTTATGAGGAGGGCCTTGCCCCGCCCGCCGCCTTGAGGGGGGATGAGAAGAACGCAGGCGGGCTCCACCCGCTCAGTCTCGGGCGTGGGCCCGGGCTCCCGGCGCGGAGTGAGGCGGCGGGCTCTCCGAAGGGCGCTCTCAACGGCCATTTTTCGCAGCCTCCAGGGCGTCAAGCCGGGCGTTCACCTCACGCAGGTCAAAAATATCAACACGGGCACGGATGAGGCCCCTCAGCTCCCGGGCCACGCCTTCGTTGATGGAACCACGGATGAGGGCTTCGGCCACCTGGCTCAGCGCCTCCTCCGGCCGGGCAAGGTCCAGGGCGGCAAGGTCCGAAGCCCGAAGCCGCCGCGCCGTCCGAAGGCCGCCCAGGCGGTTCCCCTCCCTCACGCGCTCCCGGGCCCCCGGGGAGTGAAAGACGCACAGGCTCCCGCCGTGTAAGGGGAGAGCGCGGCAAGGCCCCCCGCTCAAGGTGCGGGCCGTACAGCGCCCGTTGCCCTGCGCGGTTGAATGGGGAAGGCTACCTATCAAATCCACCACGTCTCACCTCCGCTCCTGCGCGCCCCGTGCGCCCCGGGGCCGTCCGATCCCTACCTCGCCGAAGCAACGGCCACCCGAAAATGCCCGGAAGCATTGAACAATTCCGGCCCGTGTTGCCGCGTGTTGCCGTCCGGGGGCCTGGGGGCCGCTTGCCTCCCCGGGGGCCGGAGGGGTTCCTATGGGGGCGCGCGGCGGGGTTTTCTCCATACCGCCTACACCACCTTTCCACCTCACCTCCTACCTCCAACACTTATGGGGATATGATCACCCCTCCTCCCCCTCTCCTTCCTTCTCTTCTTTTCTCTATATTTATATAAAGGTGGTATAGGTGGTTTGGTGGTAGGAGTGGCCGTTTTCGTTGCAATCCACCTAAGCCGCCTTGACCGCCTCACAACGATTTCTCCCATATGCGGATTTGTGTTTTCGCGCCAGAGTCCCAAACGCTCCGACGTACCCACCCCAAGGTGACTAAGATTTTGGCGATCCTCATTTCATCCGCTTTTGATTGCTCTCCTTTCCTGATGAAGAGGCAGTTGTCGAGGACTTCCGGCACCCGAACTGTGGCCCGGGTTTCGACAAACTCACGGACGGCCTCCTCCCAGGGGTCCTCCTGGCGGCGCTCAGCCTGTGCCCGGGCCGTCTCCTCTGGGGGCATCTCCCACCAAAACTCCCCAGCCTTGAACCTCACCACGGCCTCCGCGAAGAGCTGCCCCAGGTTCTGCTTGATAAGGTCCAGCCGGATCTCCGTGCATCGGATCGGCCAAAAGCGGCGGGCGCCGCTTTCATCGGAATGCCACGCCGCGCGATTGGTGGTTCCCGCGAAAACGCACCGCCGGGGCCAGTCGCGCGCGCTCCTCTCGTACGGCGCGCGGAAACGATCTGAGACGCAGCTCAGCGCGCGCTTGACCGCCGTAATGTCGGCGCGGGAGAAAGAGTCGAGCTCGGAAATTTCAAGTAGGAGCTTCCCTTGGAGAGCGAGATAAAAATCTTTTGAGGTAACGGACTCAGAAACCTCAGCAAACCACGGGCCGCCAATTACCTTGAGGGCCGTGCTCTTCAGAATTCCTTGCGGTCCCTCGAGGACTGGCATTGTGTCCACCTTGCAGCCGGGGAGGTACACCCTGGCCGCCATGCTGATCCAAAAATTCCGGCTCGCCGCCCGGATGTAGGCACTCCCGTCCGCGCCGAAGGAGTCCTCAAGGAATTGTTCGATTCGACTCATTCCATCCCAGGTGAGCGAGTTCATCCAATCGCGGGGCTCGCTCCGCTCATCCTTGTGAGCGAAAACGACAAGCGCCTTTCCCGCTTTGTCGTCTGATAAATTCAGGATTCCGATTTCACCCTGCATGAATGAGGTGAGACGCAAGGTTTCCAGGTCGGTCCATTCCCGCCTCGGGCCGCGCCACGTCAAGAAAATTTTCTGATGGAAGGAGTCAAACCAAACCGCCCCCCGAAACTCCGGGCAGCCTTGCAACACGCGGAGGGCGTTTTCGATGTTGGCAACGGGCGCGCCTTTTTCAGTGAGAATAAGTCCCAGTTTCCTCCAGCTTGGCAGAGCGGGGCCGCCGTCCTCCTCCGGGGCCTCGCCCACGTGGGCCGAAGAGTGGCCGTTTCTTGTTACAATCTTCGCTGCCAACTGCGCCTTGTAGGCGGTCACGATGGGCTCGGCCTTTCCCCACCATTCCCCGAGAGGGAGCAAGTGCGCACGGACCCAAGGTAGCGAGGCGTCTGGCTTCATGCCCTCCCCCTCCAGGTCCGCCGCGTCCCAGCCCTCCGGCACCTCGCCGGGCCAGACAAACCATGCCCTGTGAAGTGGGGCATCTATGAGCGCTCGCCCCTCAGCCCGTGCCATCGCGTCCATGCCCGGGCCATCATGGTCCGGCCACCAGAGCACCTTGCGGTGGTCCAAGGGAGTAAAATCCACCCGGTCGGCCACCATCGCGCCACCGGGCCAACAAATACAGACGGCCTCGGGGAGGAGGCGCTTCGCGGCAAACATGGCCTTCAGACCTTCACAAACGATCACCGAGGCATCGAGCCTAGCGGCAAGCTCATCCTGGCCGGAGAGTGGCCGGTTATCCAGATCCCACCAGCCGCGCCACTCGCCGTCCGGGGAGAGCGGAAGCGCCTTGACTTTTTGGAAGCGGCACTCGTAACCGAGGATTGTCCCGTCCGGCTTGACGAAGGGGCAGACGAGGAGGGGCGCGCCGATGGTGGGGTGGACGATATGCCGTCCATCGGAGAGAACACTGGGGGCGGAAGCGGCCTCGGCGGTCGGCGCGGCGGCGGGAGGGGCGCTCACGGCCGGCCCTCGGCGCGTGCGATTTGCCGTGCCAGAAACCCCTCAAGGGCTTCCCGGACGACGTAGAGGTTTCCGCCGATTTTCACCGGGCGTGGGAACCCCGCCGGGCCATTGCCTCGTTGCGCGTTGTAGGCTAGCCACGGGGACAGCCCAAACTCTACCCTGAGGGCCCTAGTGGAGACGAAGCGAGGTGGGGGGGAGTGGGTTTTTGCCCTAGCGGCCACTCGGAACCTTCGCGCCAGCCGGTTATCGCGATGCCGTGTCCGCCAGGACAAAACTTAATGTAGCAACTTTCCAAAAAGTTGCAAGCGGAAAATTCACACCCGAACGGTTTTCCGTCAAGCCTTTCTCCACCCCGTTCATCTTGCCGTCATCTTGCCGCGAGATTGCTAACCGGGCAAAAATAGCAACCCCGGCAACACTCTAACATGCTGTCCTTTCAAATAGTTGCCGATCCACGGGATTCCCGCCCTCGCTCATAACCCAAAGGTCGCAGGTTCGAATCCTGCCCCCGCTACCAAGAATTTCAAGGGGTTGGCAGAAGCCAGCCCCTTTCGTTTTGCTGAATTGTCCGCGTTTTGTCCGTGTTCTCACGGAAAATTTTTTCCGGCCGTCCCCTCGGCGAGGGGGAGCACCTTCCGCTCGGCGGGGAGGCTGGCGACATAGGCCGCCGTCTTGACCACGGCCTCCCGCAGATCATCATCCGAAACGATGTTGTAGCGGCGGAAGATGGCGTCCGTCCGGTGGCCTGATATCTTCATGGCGACCGCCTGATCCACCCCCGCCCGGATCATGTTGCGGACGGCGGTGCGCCGGAGGTCGTAGGGAATCCGCCCCGCAACCCCCGCCTTCTCGCAAGCGGCATTCCACGCCTTGCGGAATTCGCCCATCCGCTCGCCCCCCCGGTGGAAGATGAAGGGGCAGTCTATCCGCCGGGCCCGGATGCGCCGCTCGATGATGGTGCGAAACTCCCCCTCTAGGGCGAGCGCCCGCCCCTGGCCCGTCTTGGCGTCCCGGGCGTGGAGCCGGAGCGTCCACGTCTCCCGGTCAAGGTCCGCCCAGGTGAGGGCGCGAATCTCGCCGGGGCGCATCCCCGTGAAGTAGAACCAGCGCAGGAAGTCCCGCAGGTCCTCATCCCCCAGGTGGCCGAGCACCGCCTCGAATTCCCCCCGCTCGAAAAACCCCTGCCTTGCGTTGCGCTCGGAGAAGGAGGGGAACCGCGGGGCGAGGGCCAGCGTCCCGGCCTCCACAGCCAGGGCGAAGGCCCGCTGGAGCCCCTCAATCTCGCGGTTGATGGTGGCCGGAGCCGCCTTCTCCCCCTGGCGGTGGGCGATGTAGTCCCGAAGGCGGTTCATCGAGACCGCGAGCGCCCGGTCCATCGTGAAGAAGGCCCGGACGTGCCGGTTGTGGGAGCGAAGCTGGCGGATGGATTTCTTCCCCCGTACTTCGTAGTCCCGCTCCAGGGTTTGCAGTAGATCGTCCACCGTCAACCGCTCTTGGCGCGGCCCCTGGAATGGCCGGAGCCCTGTCTTGTGGACGGCGATTTCCCGGAGGCGCGCTTTCAGGAGCCGCCGGGCCTCGGGCTCGGTCTTGCCTCCCGGCTCCCGATGCTCAACGCTCTTCCCGTCCTTGGGGGCGTAGTAGGAAATCCACCATTTCGCCCCCCGCCTGAAAACCCGTCCGTCTCCCCGCATGGCCTACCTCCCCCCCGAGGGCTTGCGCTTCCCCAGGTAGCCGAGAATCAGCCGCTCCACAAGGCGCGTCGCGCTTGTGCCCTCCTCGATGGCCCGGATTCGGAGCGCCTTCCGGGTCTCCTCGGGCAGGTAGATCGTCATTTTCACGGGCGGCTCCTCCCTCGGTTTCGTGGCCTTCCGGGATGGTCTTTTCATGCCTCCAATATACTGTCTTAACAGCTTACTGTCAAACCATTTTCAGGGAGGGGAAGGGCGCTCAACGGCCCGCCCGCTGGCGGATGAATTTTTCGATTCCAGCGGCGGAAAACCGGAGGTGCCTGTCCCCGATCCGGACGGTGAAGGGGAGCTTGTCGGCGTGGCGGTAGAGCCAATCCTCGCTCACGGCGAGCTTCCGGGCGGCCTCCTCCACCGTGAGGAGGCGGTCCTCTCCCCCGTTCCGCCCTGCCCCGGCGGTGGGGGCCATGAGGCGCGCCAGAGGGCGGCCCGGGCCTCCTCCAGGGCCCCCAGGAGCGCAGGGACACTCTCGGGAGGGATATGGTCAGCCAGCAAAGCCCGGAGGCGGGCTTCGGGGGCCTGGGGGCCGCTCAGTTGGGGGGAGCGGAGGGGAAGGGCGCTCATGGGCTGTCCCCCGCGCGGAGGGCGATTTGCGCGGCCGCCAAGCACAGCGGGCAGCGCCAGCGGCTCCCCTCGGGCAGGGGGCCCGCGCAGGAGAGGCATTCCCCCTCCCTCACCTCGCGCCCCCGGGCCTCGGGAAGGTGGAAGAATGGGATCGGTCCCGGCTCTGAGACCTGGGCGCGGAAGATGGCCGCCCTCCGGCGCACCTCCTCCCCGGCTGAGGAGCCGGGGGGCTCCCGCAAGAGGGCGAGGATTTCTCCTTTGCGCTCGCGGAGGGTTTCCACAAGGCCAGGGGGCAGGGGCTCGGGAGCCGTCAGCCGGATCCGGTCGCAGGAAAGCGTGGGGAGCGTCCCGCTCACGAGGA
>JBBTDR010000043.1:0-1450 GCA_038042665.1 Nitrospinota bacterium | reverse complement strand
ATGGTAGCGTTTGCGCGTGGGGACGGCCCCACGCGTCCCGCGGGTCCCCCTGTCCTTGTTCGGCCCCTGTGAAAGCCGGCGGAAACCGCTGAGGACGGCCCGTCCCCAAGAAAGCGGGAGGCCCTTTGCGGCTGGGCGCTTTTTTCCTTATCTCATCCCCTTCGCCGGGAACGAAAGGAGACCGAGATGTCATCCTGGGACGTGAAGGATCAGTGGTGGACGAGCCCGTTCAACTGGGAGGAGGAGGTCCGCAGGGACCTCAAGCTCCCCGCCAAGGTCCAATTCCACGACGCCACCCTCCGGGACGGGGAGCAGACCCCGGGCGTGGTCTTCCGCAAGGATGAGAAGGTGGCCATCGCCAAGAAGCTCGACGAGGCCGGCGTGGACCGCATCGAAGCGGGCATGCCCGCCGTCTCGGCCGAGGACATGGAGGCGATCAAGGAGATCTCCGCCCTGGGCCTCAAGGCGAAGATCCTGACCTTCTCCCGCGCGATGACCGCCGACATCGACCGCGCGGCCGAGTGCGGGGCCGACGGCGCCGTGATCGAGGTTCCGAGCGGCGTCCCCCGGCTCAAGTACCAGTACAACTGGACCCACGAGCAGATCATCGAGCGGGCCGAGACGGCCATCAAGTACGCCAAGGACAAGGGGCTCTTCGTCAACTTCTTCCCGTTCGACACCACCCGCGCCGAGGCCGACTTCCTGAAGCGCCTCGTGAGCGCGGGGGCCAAGGCGGGGGCCGACACGGTATGCATCGTGGACACCACGGGATGCGCCACCCCCCGCGGGATGGCGTTCATGGTGCGCATGCTCAAGAAGGAGGTGGACATCCCCATCGAGGTCCACACCCACAACGACAACGGCATGGGCGTGGCCACCTCCCTGGCCGCCGTGGAGGAGGGCGCCGAGGTGGTCCAGGCCTGCGTCAACGGCCTGGGCGAGCGGACCGGCAACGCCCCCCTCGAGGAGGTGGCGGTGAGCCTCAAGGCCCTCCTCGGCGTCGAGACCAACATCAAGTACGAGAAGCTGGCCGAGCTCTCCCAGATGGTGGAGAAGCTCTCCGGCATGCGCCTGGGGGCCCAGAAGCCCCTCGTGGGCCGGATCTCCTACGTCCGGGAGAGCGGCCTGGGCATCGACGCCCTCTACAAGGAGCCCCGGGTGGGCTACTCGGTGCACCCCGCGTTCGTCGGGCGGAAGTTCGAGATCGTCCTGGGCAAGAAGAGCGGCAAGCCCTCGATCGAGATCAAGCTGAACGAGATGGGCACCGAGGCCACGGAAGAGCAGATGCGCGTCATGCTCGACAAGGTGAAGCTGAAGTCCATCGAGAAGAAGGGCTGGCTCGAGGACGAGGAGTTCCGCCAGATCGTCCGAGGCGTCCTCGGGCGCTAGCGGGGGCGAAGGGAGGGAAACTCCGCGGCCCATCCCCCCTCTCCCGGCCCGCCTGGGTACC
>JBBTDR010000042.1:0-8793 GCA_038042665.1 Nitrospinota bacterium | reverse complement strand
CCCCCCCCCCCCCCCCCCCGCGTCCGCGCGCGCGAGAGGCTAGCCGCCCGGCCCACCCCCCACCCTCGGCCCGTAGATGGCCCGAGCTTCTTCCTCCTCCACCGGGTTGCCCCGCGGGTCCCGCTGGGGGAAGGCGCCGAGGGTGCGCATGAAGACCTGCATGCCGTAGTGGAGGGCGATCATCCCGCCCAGCTCCATGATCTGGGCCTCGGTGAAGTGCCTCTTGCCCTCGTCGTAGAAGGCCTTGCCGATCTTCTTGGGCTCGCGGTACATGAGCCAGGCGTAGCGCAGGGCCCACTTCTCGGCGGGGGTGAAGCGGGGGTCGCTCTCGAAGTCGCCGCAGCCCGCCTCGATCAGCTCCTCGGTCAGGCCCTCCTGCACGGCCTTCCGGGAGCGCAGGTTGGCGAAGTAGGTGTCCCCGGCCCGGCGGGCGAGCTGGACCCGGATGATCTCCTTGAGCTTGTGGTCCACCCCTCCCTCGGCGTGGGACATGTGCATGGCGTCGTGGAGGGCCTTCGCGTAGCCGGGCGCGCGGGCCAGGATGCGGACGAAGAGGTCGTCCGGCGCCTGGATCTCGTCGCAGCGGCGGAGGATGCGTTCCCAGCCTTTCTCCTCCACCTCGCCGCGGTCCAGCGGCTGAACGATGGGCATGGCGTCACCTCCTGGGCGCGGCGGCGGCCTGGGCCCCGCCCTTCCGGGCCTCGGCCTGGGCGCGCGCGAGGGGCCCGCGCAGGTGGGAGACCGGCCGGTCGCCGTAGATGCGCCGGCTCTCCTCCTGGCTCACCAGGCGGCCGTCGGGCGAGAACATGGGATAGAAGTCGAGGGTGCCGAAGAAGGTGTGGTAGCCCACGTTGAAGCCGATGAAGACGCCGAGCTCGACGATCTCCGCCTCCGAGTAGTGCTCGCGCAGGGCGCCGTAGAACTCCGCGTCGATGGCCTCGGGCTCGGTGGCCATGAGCTCGCTGTAGCGCAGGGCCAGCTTCTCGGCCTCGGTGAACTTGGCGCTCTCCCGGTAGCGCTCGATGGCCTCGTCGATCATCTCCTCCGTCAGCCCCATCCGCTTCGCCGAAGCGGAACGCACGTTCCCTCAGTAGTTGCAGTCGGCCATCCGGGAGAGCTGGACCCGGATGATCTCCTTGAGCTTGTGGTCCACCGCGCCCGTGCTGAAGACCGTCCCCCAGGCGACGTACATCGCCTTGGAGAGGTCCTCGTTGTGGCCCTGCATGGCGTGGAAGGCCGGGTCCGGCGCCCGGTGCTTGAGGCACTTCTCGATGAAGGGCTTGAGCTTCGTCTTCTTCAGGTCCTCGATGTCCAGCATGGTGATGTTCGGCATGGGCCGGCTCTCCTCGCAGGGGCGCCGCGCGGCGCCCCTGTCCCCTCTCCGCTCAGGCGCGCGCCCTCCGCCCTACCCCTCCGCCTGGTGGCGGCGCAGGGCCGACTCGAGGGCTCCCGCCACCCGGTCCGCCTCGGCCTCGGTGATCACCAGCGGCGGGCTGATGGTGATGGTGTTCGAGGGCCCGTCGGCGATGCCCGCGTTCTTGCCCAGGATGACGCCCTCCTCCCTCGCGTAGCGGAGGACGCGGGCCACGGCGTCGTTGTGGAGGGGGGCGCCGTCCTCCTCGATGAGCTCCACCCCCCAGATGAGGCCCACCCCGCGCACGTCCCCCACCGAGGGGATGTCCCGCAGCCGGGCCAGCGCCGCGCCCAGCCGGGAGCCCACCTTGCGGGCGTTCGCGCAGAGGTTCTCGCCGGTGAGGATCTCCAGGTTCTTGAGGGCCGCCGCGCAGGAGGCCGGGTGGCCGCCGTAGGTGTTGATCTGGAGGAAGCCCGGGTCGCCCTCCGCGTTGAGCGACCGGAAGACCTCCTCGGTCACCGCCGTGGCCCCGATGGGGAGGTAGGCGCTGCTGAGGCCCTTGGCCAGGGTGATGATGTCGGGCCGCACCCCGTAGAGGTCCGAGGCGAACATCTCCCCGGTGCGCCCGAAGCCGGTGATCACCTCGTCGCACACCATGAGGACGCCGTGGCGGGCGCAGACCTCGCGCACGCGCTGGAGGTAGTCCGCCGGGGGCGGGATGACGCCCCCTCCCCCGATCACCGGCTCGGCGAAAAACGCCGCCACCGTGTCGGGCCCCTGGTAGCGGATGACGGCGTCGAGCTCCTCGGCGCAGCGGCCGGCGAGCTCCTCCTCTGTCTTGGCCCCGCTGCGGTAGAAGTATGGCGCCTGGACATGGAGCCCCCCGGGCAGCTGGGGCTCGAACTGGCGCCGGCGGTGGGTCTGGCCGGTGAGGCTCGCTCCCCCGAGGGTGGCCCCGTGGTAGCCCTGGTAGCGGGCGATGACCTTGTAGCGGCCCCCGTTCAGCTTGCCCCAGGCGCGGGCGATCTTGAGGGCGGTGTCCACGGCCTCCGAGCCGCTGTTCACGAACCACACCCGGCTCAGCCCCTTGGGCAGGATCTCCGCCAGGCGGGCGGCCAGCCGGGCGGCGGGCGGGTTGATCTGGGTGAGAGGGTAGTAGGGGAGCTCCAGCAGCTGCCGGTAGACGGCCTCGGCCACCTCGCTGCGGCCGTAGCCGATGTTCACGCACCAGAGGCCGGCCATGGCGTCGTTGTAGCTCTTGCCGGCGGCGTCGGTGACGGTCGAACCCTGGGCCCGGACCATGACGCTCAGGGGGTTTTTCGCGAGGGAGCCGTGGTTGAGGAGGGGATGCCAGACGTGGGCGTCGTCCATCTCCCGGAGGACCTTCACCTCCTTCTCGGCCCATGCGGTTGCGGGGTTCATGCGTTCCCTCTCTTGGGATGGGGCCGCGCCGGGCCCCGGAGGTCCTTCACGCCAGGGGAGAAATGATAGGCGCCCGTCCGCCGGGAAGGCAAACGGCCTTCCCCGGCTCCAGCGCCCTCAACGGGGGGAGGCCGCGTGCCGCCCGAGGAAGTCCAGGATGAGCCCCCGCGCGCGGGCGTTCCCGGCCAGGTTGTGGGCGTCCCCCTCGAAGAGGTGGAACCCGATGGGCCGCCCCCGCTCCGCCGCGCGCTCCTCGCACCCCCGGGCGGAGAGTTTGTTCCGCCAGGGGTCGTCCTCGGAATAGACCGAGAGCACGGGCGTCCCCTCGGGGGCGTTCAGCCCGAGCTGGCAGACCGAGCCGCTCACGATGACCCCCCGGAACCCCCGGTTGGGGTAGGCCGCCGCCGCCGAGCCCCCCTGGCTGTGCCCCATGAGGAAGACGTTCCGCTGGTCCACCCACGCCACCTCCCGGATGCGGTCGAAGGCGAAGCGGATCTCCTCCTGGCGCATGGCGCTCACCTCCCGGAAGGGGGCCCCCGGGATGCCCCGGTGGAGCGGGGGGTCGCAGGTCTTGGGGCGGCCCGGGCGGGCGAAGCTGTCCGGGGCGACGACGGCGTAGCCCGCATCGGCCAGCAGCTGCATGTAGTCGAAGTTGCCGGGGGTCAGCCCGGAGCAGCCGTGGAGGTAGAGGACGGCGGGGAACTTCTTCCCGGCGGGCAGGGCGGCCAGCTCCCCGCGGATGAGGGCCTCGTCCATCCGGCCCCCGGCGAGGCGGTCCTTCGCCAGGGGGAGCAGCACGTGGGCGCGCCGCCAGGTGATTTCCACCTCGGGCACCTTCGGCGCCTCGGGCGCCCCCGGCCCGGCGGCCAGCACCCCTCCAGCGAAGAGAAGAACCGTCAGCGCCAGCCCTGCCGCGAATGCCAGCCCTCCACCCGCCTCCGCTTTCATGTTCACCCCCGCCCCCATCCTCTCAGAGCGGCGGCCTGCGGCCCCGCAGCTCGGGCGTGGCCTGCTCGAGGGCGTGGCCCGCGCGCAGCACCCGGGCCTCCTCCCAGGGGGGGCCGATGAACTGGATGGACATGGGGACCCCCTCCCGCGAGAGCCCCGCGGGCACGGCCAGGGCCGGGAAGCCCGTCATGTTCTGGTGGGTGAGGAAGGGCTGGGTGACGGCGAGGGAGTACGCGATCTCCTTCCCGTTGACGGTGCTCTTGAGGGTGTCGATGAAAGGGGCGAGGCAGGGCAGACTGGGGGTGAGGATGACGTCCGCCCGCTGGAAGAGCGCCCGCACCGCCCGGCGCAGCAGCACGCGCTCGCGCTGGGCACGGATGTAGGCGTCCGGGTCCTTCTTGTCCAGGCGGTCCTCGACGCGCTTGCGCGTCTCCGCCCCGTACTTCGCCGGGTCCTTCGCGTAGAGGGGGCGGTGGAACTCGATGAACTCGTGGGACATGATCGCTTCCCCGACCGCCCGGATGCGCGCGGCCCCGGCGAAGGGCAGGGTCTCCACCTTGGCCCCCAGTTCCCGGAGCACCCCCACCGCCCGGTCGAAGGCGAGCTGGATCTCGGCGTCCACCTCGGTGTTCTCGCAGAGGTCCGGGCAGAGGGCGAGGCGCAGGCCCTTCACGCCCTCCTCCAGCCCGGCGGAGAAATCCGGCACGGGCGCCTCCCGGCTGTAGGGGTCGCGGGGGTCGTAGCCCGCGATGGCCTGGAGCACCAGGGCGGTGTCCCGCGCCGTGCGCGCCAGCGGCCCCACGTGGTCGTAGCTCAGGGCGTTGGGGCACACCCCGGAGAGGCTCACCCGCCCGTGAGTGGGCTTGAGCCCCACGACGCCGCAGTGGGTGGCGGGCCCCCGGATGGAGCTGCCGGTGTCCGTCCCCAGGGCGGCGGACGCCATGCCCGAGGCCACCGAGGCGGCCGAGCCCGTGCTCGAGCCCCCGGTGATGCGGCGCAGGTCCCAGGGGTTGCGCGCGGTGCCCAGGTGGGGGTTGTGGCTCAAGGGGCCCGAGGCGAACTCCTGGGTGTGGCACTTGCCGAGGAGGATGGCCCCCGCCCGCTTGAGCCCGGCCACGGCGAAGGCGTCCTCCCGGGGGACGTTGTCCATGAAGAAGGCCGAGCCCATCGTCGTGCGGACGCCCGCTGTATCAATGATGTCCTTGACCCCAAAGGGGATGCCGTGGAGGGGGCCCTTGGAGCGGCCCGCGGCGATCTCCTCCCCGGCCCGCTTGGCCTCCTTGCGGGCCTGGTCGGCGGTCACGTGGATGAAGCCCAAGACCTTCGGGTTCACCTCCTCGATGCGCCGGAGGCTGGCCTCCACCACATCGAGAGGGGAGATCTCTTTCTTATTGATGCGTTGGGCAAGTTCGTGGACGGGCGCGTAGCAGAGATCATCGGGCATACTGGTTTCCTCGGATAAGGCAATCCGTAGGGGCAGGCCCCCGTGCCTGCCCTGATGGACCTGATGGTGGCGGGCGGCCACGGGGGGTCGCCCCTACGCGGCAATCCCCTCATCCCCCCAGCAGCGCCCGCTTGACCTGCGGCGCGGCCTGGCGGGCGCGCTCCTCGATCTGGGCGCCGGAGAGGGTGCTCAGGGGATGGGCGATCACCACGGGCTCCACCCCCTCCATCCCCAGGGCGGCGCGCTGGACCTGGGCCTCGTGGAGGAAGGCCTCCGTCACGATGACCGCCGTGGGGACGCCCGCCCCCTCCAGCTCGACCGCGTCGTGCATACAGCACGAGGTGCAGGAGCCTCAGTCCCCGATCGCGGTGAGGGCGGCTCCGCACTCCCGGGCGATCTGGGCGATGAGCGCGGGATCGGCGTTCCGCGAAAAACTCTCCTTCTTGTAGTAGCGCACCTCGGCGAAGGGGGCCTCCTGCTGAAGCAGCGCGACGGTCCTCTCCAGCAGCTTCCGGGCGTTCCACTTGGTGTTGTCCAAAACCCCCAGGCGCAGCCCCGCGAGGGACCTCACCCGGGGCGCCGCGGGCCGGGGCTCGGCCCCGGCCGCCCCGCGGGGGTCGTAGACCACCTGGCCGGTTTCCAAGATCGTGGGTGTCATCGCCAATCCTCCATTCCTCTGTAGGGGCGCACGGCCGTGCGCCCCCACGAAAGGCATGCCCCCTACAACCGGCACGTCCCGTCCACGCAGACGGGGCCGGAGGCCGGGGGCTTGCCGTCGAGGGCGCGCAGCACGGGGCCCGACATGTGCCCCCAGCCGGGGATGAAGGCCGAGAAGCGCCCCGCCTCCCCCCCCGCCACGAAGAGGTGGATGTCCGAGGGGCCCGGCACGATGGGGATGCGCTCCTCGGGCACCCTCCGGTACCAGCGCGGCAGGTTGCGGTTGTAGACCTTGCCGTAGCGGTGGTTGAAGGAGATGTCGGCGAAGGTGTTGGTGGTGTGCATCCAGAGGTAGCTCTTCACGTCGGCGCGCGTCCAGCCCTTCGCGCCGATGGTGGCGGCGTGCTCGGGGCCGATGACCACGGCGCAGGAGCCGCTGCTCACGGCGTTGTTGTGGGCGATGGTGCTCATGGCCGAGCAGACGCTGTCGAGGATGCCCTCGGGGTCGTCGGAGACGTGGTTGGTGACGCTGTGGGGGGCCTCCGCCGCGATGGCGAAGACGGTGGAGTCCCTGGGGGCGTAGCCCTGCTCGGCGTGGTAGGGGGCCCAGGGGGAGGCCTCCTCGTTCTCGGCGATGCAGTAGGTGTATTTCCCGGGGTGGCCCAGGGTGCTCTTGTCGAGGTCCCCCGGCCAGCCGCCCCCCACGTTCAGGAGCACCAGGCGCACCGCCCGGCCGATCGTCGCGTTCGCCCGGTTGCCCGCGCCGAAGACGTTCGCGCCCGCGTTCATCCCGATCTGCTTGCGGACGGGGCCGTTCACGACGAGGAGGGGGCAGGCCACGTGGGTGGTGGCCTGGACGCCGTTCAGGTTGAAGCGGGGGTCGCAGAGCGCGATCATGGCCGCCCGCACCACGGGGGCGTACTCGGGCTTGCAGCCCGCCATCACCATGTTCACCGCCAGCACCTCGCGGGTGAGGCTCCCCCAGCGCGGGGGCACCCGGCACTCGAGCAGGCCGGGATCGCCCCCAAGGGCCTCGACCACCGCCTCCACCTTCCCGGGCGTGGGGGGCACGACGGGGAGGCCATCCGTGAAGCCCTGGGCGTAGTACCACTCGACGAGGTCGGCGCCCTCGGGAACGGCCTGGGTCAGGGTCCGGCTGGGCATTCGGGCGCCTCCTGGCTTGCGGGCCCCCTCAATATGCCCCCGCCCGCCCCGGGCCTCAAGCCCCCTGGGGGCGGGGCTCGAACCGGCGCGCGAGGCGCGACATGGAGTAGGCGAAGACCCAGTACACCACGGCGATGAAGAGGTAGAGCTCGAAGGGGCGGATCTCGCGGTTGTTCACGATCTGGGCGGCCTTGGTGAGGTCCACGTAGCCGATGATGGAGGCGAGGGAGGTGTCCTTGAAGAGCACGATCGTCTGGGTGACGAGGGAGGGCACCATGTTGCGCAGGGCCTGGGGGAGCACCACCCGCCGCATGGCCTGGGCCTGGGTGAGGCCGAGCGAGGCCGCCGCCTCCACCTGCCCCCGGGGCACCGACTGGATGCCCGCGCGCACGATCTCCCCGAAGTAGGCCGCCTCGAA
Organism: Nitrospinota bacterium; assembly: GCA_038042665.1. Classification (GTDB taxonomy): domain Bacteria; phylum UBA8248; class UBA8248; order UBA8248; family UBA8248; genus 2-12-FULL-69-37. The sequence continues at coordinate 1,386 of JBBTDR010000042.1, read as the reverse complement.
GACGACGAACGCCGTGAGCGCCACCCCGTACTCCGGGATGGGGACGCGCAGGAGCTGGGGGATGATGAACCAGATCCAGAAGATCACCATCACCAGGGGGACGCCCCGGAAGAACTCGACGTAGGCCGTGGCGGGGAGCCGCACCCAGGGGGCGCGTGCGAGCCGGGCCAGGCCGACGAAGACGCCTAGGAGGAAGCCCAGCCCGATCGCGGGGACCGCCAGGGCGAGGGTGCCGCCGCCGAAGGCGCCCAGGCCGAGGAGCCCCTGGCCCAGCAGAAAGCCGAGGTTCTTGGCGATCACCCCGAGGTCGAGCATGGCTCAGGAGCCCCCCCGGGCGATGAGGCCCGGGATGGCGAGGCGCCGCTCCACCCGGCCCATGACCCATGCGATCACGAGGCAGAGGGCGAGGTAGATCACCGTCCCCGCCGTCAGGGCCTCGAAGGCCTTGGCGGTGTAGGTCTCGATCTGGCGGGTCTGGAAGGTGAGCTCGGCCACGCTGATGGTGAGGGCGACGGAGGAGTTCTTCAGGAGGTTGAGGGACTCGCTGGTGGCGGGGGGCACGATGAGGCGCAGGGCGATCGGCACGATCACGAGGCGGTAGGCCTGGACCGTGGTGAGCCCCATGGCGTAGGCCGCCTCGAACTGGGTGCGCGGGATGGACTGGATGCCCGAGCGGATCACCTCGCTCATCCGCGCCCCGTGGTAGACGCCGAGCGCCAGCATCCCCGCCCAGAACTCGGCCCCGTGGCCGAACAGCCACTCGCGCAGGGCCGCGGGCAGGAGGGGGGGGGCGCCGAAGTACCAGAAGAACATCCAGACGAGGAGGGGGACGTTGCGGAAGAACTCGACGTAGCAGGCCGCCCCCGCCCGCGGGAGGCGCCAGGGGGCCGTGCGCAACGCGCCCGAGAGGACGCCCAGCGCCATCGCCAGCGCCCAGGCGAGGGCCGAGATCGCCAAGGTGGTGAGGACGCCCTGGAGCAGCCAGCCGCCCGACTGGCCGCTCCAGAGCACGCTCCACTGGAATTGGTAGTTCATGCGGGCGCTGGGCCCTACTTCGGGACCACCTGCAACTGGAGGAAGCGCTTGTTCTCCGGGGTCAGCGGATAGGGCACCTCCCCCTTGGGGCCGAACCACTTCTCATAGAGCTCGAAATATTTGCCCGACTCGATCGCCTCCATCAGGCCGGTGTTCACCAGGTGGCGGAAGTCCGACTCGTTCTTGCGCATGGCCATGCCGTAGGGCTCGTAGGAGTAGAAGTCGCCCACGATCTCCCAGTCGTCCGGCCGGGGCGCCTTGGCCTTGAGGCCCGCGCGCTGGCTGCCGTCGTTCGTGTTGGCGTCCCCCTGCCCCTGGGCGAGGGCCTGGAAGGCGGTCGGCTGGTCGGGG
>JBBTDR010000041.1:0-1179 GCA_038042665.1 Nitrospinota bacterium | reverse complement strand
CAGCATCTGTTGCTCGCCCCCGGAGAGCTTGTTCCCCGCGTGGGACAGGCGTTCCGCGAGCCGGGGGAAAAGGGTAAAGATGCGCTCCAGATTCCATCCTTTCTTGCCATTCCCTTTGGCGGCGACGGTCAGGTTCTCCAGGACGGTGAGGGAGGGAAAGATCCGCCGCCCCTGGGGGACCAGGCCCATCCCCATCGCCACCGAGCGGAAGGGAGCGGACTTCGTGATGTCGATCCCCTTGAAGAGGACCCGCCCCTGCCGGGGCGGCGTGAAGCCGATCAGCGAGCGGATGAGGGTCGTCTTCCCCATCCCGTTCCTGCCGAGGAGGGCGACGACCTGCCCGCGCGCCACCGCGAGCGACACGCCCTGAAGGACGTGGCTCTCCCCGTAGTAGGTGTGGATCTCGCTGACCTCGAGCATCAGTCGCTCCCCAGGTAGATTTCCTTGACCAGGGGGCTGGCCTTGACTTCTTCTCGGCTCCCGTCGGCGACCACCTTGCCGTTGTGGAGGACCGTCACCCGGTCCGTCAGGGCGAAGGCCACGTCCATGTCGTGCTCGATGACGAGGAGGGTGATCCCCGCGTCCAGCGTCTTGAGGAGCGCGGTCATCGTGAGGGATTCGGCGGGCGACAGCCCGGCCGTGGGCTCGTCCAGGAGCAGGAGCCGCGGCCGGCTCGCCAGCGCCATGGCGACTTCCATCTGCCGCTGCTCGCCGTGGGAGAGATTCTTCACCACCTCGCCTTCCTTGCCGCCGAGCCCGACCGAGTCGAGGGCGGCGCGCGCTCGCTCGTAGAGGTGGCGGTAGGAGGTGACCGGCCTCAGAAGGGCGAGCTTGGTCCGTTCCAGGCCCTGCACGGCGAGCAGGAGATTGTCGAGCACCGTGAGGTTCGGGAAGAGGTTGGTGATCTGATACGTGCGCGCGAGGCCCAGGGCGGCGCGGCGGTGGGGGGGGAGCGCCGTTACATCCCGGCCGAAGAGGGCGATGCGGCCCTGCGACGGTGGGAGCTCGCCGCTGATGAGGTTGAAGAGCGTGGTCTTCCCCGCGCCGTTGGGGCCGATGAGCGCCCGGCGCTCCCCCGGCTCGACTGACAGCGCCACCCCGTCCACCGCCTTCAGCCCCCCGAAGGCTTTGGAGACGTCGGAAAGGCTGAGGGCGGGCGCCTCACTCATCTAACAGAAC
>JBBTDR010000040.1:0-1350 GCA_038042665.1 Nitrospinota bacterium | reverse complement strand
GCGGCGGGCGCCGGGCTCCGGAGGGGGGGCTCCTCCCGCCCCTCCAGCCGCTCGGGCGCCGGGCGCAAGCGGGGCTCGGGCTCCCTCTCCTCGGGGGCGGGAAGCCCGGGCGGCGGGGACTCCTCCTCGTCCGCCGCGGCGGGGCCGGGGAGGAAGAACCGCGAGGCATCCGGCAGCGTCCGGCCCGCCCCGAACAGGGTGGGGCTCTCGTCCCTCTCTTCTTCCTCGCCGAGGAGGCCGGGCCGGGCCGGGCGCCTGTGCCCGCCGCCCGGCTTGCCGTTGCCGCTCACGGCGGGGCCCAGAACCATCGGTCCCGGGGCTTGCCGGGGCCCGGCGAGCGGCCCCGCCTCCTCGGCCCCCTCCCGCGCGGCCCCGTCCGGGGAGCCCCGCAAGCCCTCCAGGCGGGCGGGCAGCGAGGCCGCCGGAGAGGCCGCCGCCCAGGCCGCGCGCCTGACGGCCGAGGCCGCCCCCTCCGCCGCCCCCGCGAAGCCCGCCAGGGAAACGGCGCGGGAGGCCGCCCGGGCCGAGCCGCGGAGGACGAAGGCCATGATCCTCCCGATGGAGAGCCCGGTGGTGGCCACCACCGCCGCGAGGAGGGCGGCGAGGAGGATCACCCAGCTCCCCGCCCATCCCAGGTAGGCGCCGAGCAGGACCGCCACCCCGTAGCCCACCGCCCCGCCCGCGAGGGCGCCCGGGCCGAAGAGGGGGTCGGCCTGGAAGGCCTTGTGGAGCATCCCGTCCGCGCTGAGAAGGATGACGAGGGCGCCCAGCTCCCTCCAGCCCGGCCGCCAGGAGCGCAGCCCGGCGAAGGCCGTCACCCCCCAGGCCACCAGCCCCAGGGGCAGCAGGGCGGCGAAGGCGCCGAGCACCTGGGCGAGGGTCCCGGCGAGGTAGGCCCCCACCGTCCCGCCGTAGTTGCGGACCGCCCAGCCGGCGCTCACCCGGCGGCTCCAGGAGGGATCGCCCGGGTGGTGGGTCCACAGCGCGAGGGCGAGGAACACCCCGAAGGCCACGAGGAGGAGGCCCACGACTTCGTTGAGGCGATCGGACAGGGCGTGCGGGGCCGGGGCGCCCGAGCGGCGGGAAGGCATGGACAAACCCCTCCGTTCCCGCCGCCGTGGACCCATCGGGCCGGGGCGGGCTGGCTCACCTCGGGCGGAAAACCTAGAAACCATATCAGATTTGGCCGGGAAAGACAAGAATTTGCAAAGGTTAGGTGAGTATGACAAAAACCCGGGCGGCAAAACCCGCCGGCGTTCCGCCTCAGCGCCCCAAAAGCCCTTTCAGGCCCTTCTTGAGGTCGCGCTCCAGCTGCTTGAGGGGGGGCTTTTTCTCTTCCTGGGCCGGGGC
>JBBTDR010000039.1:0-3255 GCA_038042665.1 Nitrospinota bacterium | reverse complement strand
CCACATGCTTCCCCCCCTGGGCCGGCCCCGGGGCCGGCGCCGCCGGCGGACGGCCTCGAAAGGGATGACCCTTCATGACCCACCGCTTCTCCCCGATGACCTACCTCCTTGTTGTGGTGCTGGCCGTCCTGGGCTCGGCGGCCATCTGGAAGTTCGCCGGGCCGCAGGGCCCGGCCGGGGCGCTCTCCGCCCCCGAGATCGAGAAGATCGTGCGCGACTACCTCCTCAAGAACCCCGAGGTGATCGCCGAGTCCATCGCGGCCCTCGAGCGCAGGCGCGAGGAGGCCCAGGCGGCCGCGGCCCAGCAGGCCCTCGCCCAGCACCAGGGCCCCCTCTACAACGACCCCGATGCTCCCGTGGCCGGAAACCCCCAGGGGGATGTGACCATCGTGGAGTTCTTCGACTACCGCTGCGGCTACTGCCGCAAGGTCCACCCGGTGGTGGAGAGGGTGCTCCAGAAGGACGCGAAGGTGCGCCTGGTCCTCAAGGAGTTCCCCATCCTGGGGCCTCCCTCGGTGCTGGCCGCCCGGGCCGCCCTGGCCGCCCGGGCCCAGGGCAAGTACCTCGAGATCCACAAGATCCTCATGACGGAGGGCGGCTCCTTCAGCGAGGAGGACATCCTCAAGGCGGCGGCCTCGGCCGGGCTCGACGCCGAGCGCCTGAAGAAGGACATGGCCTCGCCCGAGGTCGAGAAGATCCTCCAGAAGAACCACGCCCTCGCCAGCGCCCTCAACATCCGGGGGACGCCCGCCTTCATCGTCGGCAAGCGGCTGATCCCGGGGGCCCTGGAGGAGGCGGACCTCGCGAGCCTCGTGCAGGAGACGCGGGCCGGGAAGTAGGCTGACTCCTCCCTCCTCGCCCGCGCGGGAAGGCGGACGGCGCCATGTGGAAATGGCCCTGGATCTGGAACGGCGGGACCGACGAAGAGCGCTTCCTGGAGGGGCCGCACTCCCGAAAGTGGGAGGCGGCCTTTCTCTTCCGGGTGGTGGTGGAGTTCATCAAGGGCCTGCGGGCGCTCCACTTCGTGGGGCCCTGCGTGGCGGTGTTCGGCTCGGCCCGCATCCCGGAGGATCACCCCTTCTACGGGCTGACGCGCGAGGTGGGGCGCGAGCTCGCGAAGCTCGGCTTCACGGTGATGACGGGGGGCGGCGGGGGCCTGATGGAGGCCGCCAACCGGGGGGCCAAGGAGGCGGGGGGGCGCTCGGTGGGGTGCAACATCCTGCTCCCCCAGGAGCAGGCGCGGAACGCCTACCTCGACCACTGGGTGACCATCCGCTACTTCTTCATCCGCAAGGTGTTCCTCTTCAAGTACTCCTACGCCTTCGTCGTCATGCCGGGCGGCGTCGGGACCTTGGACGAGCTCTTCGAGGCCTACACCCTCATCCAGACCGGGAAGATCCAGGACTTCCCCATCGTGCTCTTCGGAAAGGATTACTGGGGGCCCATGATGCTCCTCCTCAAGCGGATGGCCTGGGAGGGCACCATCTCGCCCGCGGACCTCGACCTCATCCTGGTGACGGACTCGGTCCCCGAGGGCATGGCCCACATCGAGCGCCACTCCGTCGAGAAGTTCCGGCTGCGGAAGGCAAAGGAGCCCCGCCCGGCCCGCCTGCTGGCGGAGGACTGAAAAAAGGCCCCGGCCGGGGCCTGCGTCCTGCCCGTCGCGGGCGGCTAGACGGCGCGGCTCTCAATCCGGAGGGCGAGGTTCCGCTGGAAGGCGGTATAGACGGGGCATTGGGGAACCGGCAGCGTTCCCAGCCTGCTGGGGGGCCTGACCCTCTTGGCAGCGATCTGGCTCTTCCAGCCGGGCGCGGCCCAGGCAGCGCCGTGCACCATCACCGTCAAGGCCACAAACAGCCACACCTTCGCCGTTTACATCCACCACGACCAGACGAAGTTCCTGGCCAACTATGCCGGCGCCCAGTGGAGGCCGATGGCCCTGTTCCACCCTGCGGGCGGGGACCGGACTTCAGTGAGAGCTCCGCTCAATTCCAACTTCGTGGATGCCGTGGACGGATGCAACGTGCCCAAACGCTACGTCTTCCGCCTCGGCTGGGGGGACACGACGCATAGGTACCGCTATTTCTACTATCATTTCCCGGGGGGCGGGCGGTTCACCAACGCGACGACCATCGACCTGGGGAACCTCTACCGGTTCTTCGCTCCCCCTGCGCAGCAGCAGCAGGCGCCTTCGGGCGTGGTGCCGAAGATGAAACCCATAAACTGGCGCGCTTCCGCGGTCCTGCCGCCCCTCATCGGGTCCTGAGGACCAGGAGGTGGTCCGTCCCCGACTCGGGGGCCCACACCTCGCCCGGACGGCCCAGGAGCTGGCGCACGCGCGCGCCTGGCCGCGGGTGGGGGAAGGACTCGAACTTCTCCGCGGCCGGGTCGAAGCGCACGAGCGCGTTGGCCGAGAAGTCGGTGAGCCAGACGATGTCTCGCTCGTCCACGTAGACGGCGTAGGCCCGCGGGTTCTCGCCGGGCAGCTTCCACACCTTCCACGCCTTGGTCTTGGGATCGAAGCGGCTCACGTTCCCGCTGTTCCACTCGCTGACCCAGAGCATGCCCTTCGAGTCCGACCACACCCGGCGCGCCCCCTGCTCCGGCGTGGGGGGCTCGATCACCTCGGCCGCGCCGGTTTGGGTGTCGATGCGGGCGAGGTAGCTGCCCGCCAGCGAGACGAAGTAGACGGAGCCGTCCGGCGTCGCCGCGATGCCGTAGGGGCCCCGGCCCCTGGGGGCGTCATAGACCGTCACCCGCCCCGTCTTGGGGTCCACGCTCCCGTACACCCCGTTCTGCCCGGTGAACCAGAGGACGCCCCGGCCGTCGAAGGCGGCCGTGTTCAGGTTGGTGTAGCTCCGCCCGGCGAGAGGATAGCGCTTCACTTCGCGCGTCTTGGGGTCCACCCGGACGATGGCGTTCAGGCCGCTGTCCGTGATCCAGGGAGCGCCGTCCGGCCCCACGATCACCCCGTGGGGGGAGGAACCCTCCCCGAGCGGGATATGCTCGGTCTTGCCCGTCTTGGAGTCGAGCCGGCCCAGGGCCCCTTGGTGCTGGGCCGTGTACCAGACCTCCCCGCCCGGCCCCGGCGCGAGGTCATGGGGGTGGGCCCCCGAGGGCACCGGATAGGACTGCATCCGGGCCGCCTGTGCCCACGCCATTCCCCCCGCAGCCAGCCCCAGCGCCAGGAGCAGCGCGGCGGCCCGTCCCATCCCCTCCTTCATTGGGCACCCCCTCCCCTCATCCGTGGGCGCG
>JBBTDR010000038.1:0-8163 GCA_038042665.1 Nitrospinota bacterium | reverse complement strand
GGCCAGCAACCCCCTCTACCAGGCCTGCCCCGGCATCGTGCAGCGGGCCATGGATCGCTTCCGGGAGCGCACTGGGCGGGCCTACCGGCTCTTCGACTACCACGGGGCGCCCGACGCCGAGCGCGTCATCGTCCTCATGGGCTCGGGGGCCGAGACCGTCCACGAAACGGTGGACCACCTCACCGCCCAGGGCGGGAAGGTGGGGGTGCTCAAGGTGCGCCTCTTCCGGCCCTTCGACTCCCGCCGCCTCGCCGAGGCCCTGCCCGCGACCGTCCGCTCGATCGCCGTCCTCGACCGCACCAAGGAGCCGGGCAGCGGGGGCGAGCCCCTCTACCTCGACGCCGTCAACGCCCTCCAGGAGGCCCGCCCGCGCGGCGGGCGCGGCTCCCCGCCCCGCGTCATCGGCGGGCGCTACGGCCTCGCCTCGAAGGAATTCACCCCCGCGATGGCCAAGGCCATCTTCGACCACCTCGGGGGCTCCGAGCCCAAGAATCACTTCACCATCGGGATCGAGGACGACGTCACCCACACCAGCCTCCCCTTCGACCCGGCGTTCTCCATCGAGCCCGGCGACGTCCACCGGGCCGTCTTCTACGGCCTGGGCTCGGACGGCACCGTGGGGGCCAACAAGAACTCCATCAAGATCATCGGGGAGAAGACCGGCAACTTCGCCCAGGGCTACTTCGTCTATGACTCCCGCAAGGCGGGCGCGATCACCATCTCTCACCTGCGCTTCGGGCCGAGGCCCATCCGCTCCTCCTATCTCATCGACCGGGCGAACTTCCTCGGCTGCCACCAGTTTTCCTTCCTCGACCGCTACGACATGCTCAAGAGCCTGGCGCCCGGGGGCACCTTCCTGCTGAACGCCCCCTATGGCCCGGACACGGTGTGGGACACCCTCCCCCTCGAGGTGCAGGAGGCCATCCTCGCCAAGCGCCTGCGCTTCCATGTCGTCGACGCCTACAAGGTGGCAGGCGAGAGCGGGATGGGCGGGCACATCAACACCGTCATGCAGGTCTGCTTCTTCGCCATCTCGGGCATCCTCCCCCCCGAGGAGGCCATCGGCGCCATCAAGGAGGCCATCCACAAGACCTACGGCAGGAAGGGGGACGAGATCGTCCAGATGAACCTCCAGGCCGTGGACAACACCCTGGCGCACCTGCACGAGGTCCAGGTGTCCGCGGGCGCCGGGAGCAAGCTGCGGATGCTCCCGCCCGTGCCCGGGGGCGCGCCCGGCTTCGTCCGCGAAGTCACCGCGCGCATCATCGCCGGCGAGGGGGACTCCCTCCCGGTGAGCGCCCTGCCGCTCGACGGCACCTTCCCCACCGCCACGGCCAAGTGGGAGAAGCGCAACATCGCCCACGAGATCCCCGTCTGGGACCCCCCCGTGTGCATCGAGTGCGGCAAGTGCGCCTTCGTCTGCCCCCACGGGGTCATCCGCATCAAGGTGTCCGAGCCCGCGGCGCTGGCCGGGGCGCCCGCCTCCTTCCTCTCCAAGGACGCCCGCGACCGCGAGTGGGCGGGGATGAAGTACCTCATCCAGGCCGCTCCCGAGGATTGCACCGGCTGCGGCATCTGCGTGGACGTCTGCCCGGCGCGGAACAAGTCCCAGGCCCGCCTCAAGGCCATCAACATGACGGAGAAGACGCCCATCCTCGAGCGCGAGAAAGCCAACTGGGCCTTCTTCGAAGCGCTTCCCGAGACCGACCGCCGCAAGGTGCGGAACACCACCATCCGCCACCAGCAGGTCCAGCAGCCGCTCTTCGAGTTCTCGGGGGCCTGCCCGGGCTGCGGCGAGACGCCCTACCTCAAGCTCCTCACCCAGCTCTGGGGGGACCGCCTCCTCGTGGCGAACGCCACGGGCTGCTCCTCCATCTACGGCGGGAACCTCCCGACCACCCCCTGGAGCGTGAACCCCGAGGGCCGGGGCCCCGCCTGGGCCAACTCGCTCTTCGAGGACAACGCCGAGTTCGGGCTGGGCTTCCGGATCTCCCTCGACAAGCAGGCCGAGGCGGCGCGGGAGCTCGTCCGCTCCCTCTCCGGCCAGGTGGGCGGGGAGCTCACCCAGGCCATCCTCGAAGCCCTCCAGAATGACGAGGCCGACATCCACGAGCAGCGCGAGCGGGTGGAGGCCATGAAGCGCACGCTCAAAGGATTGGGCACCCCCGAGGCGAAGCGGCTCCTCGCCCTGGCGGACGCGCTGGTGCGCAAGAGCGTGTGGATCGTGGGCGGGGACGGCTGGGCCTACGACATCGGCTTCGGCGGCCTGGACCACGTGCTGGCGAGCGGGCGGAACGTGAACGTCCTCGTCCTGGACACCGAGGTCTACTCCAACACCGGCGGCCAGATGTCCAAGGCCACCCCCCGGGGGGCCGTGGCCAAGTTCGCCGCCAGCGGCAAGGCCACCGCCAAGAAGGACCTCGGCCTCATCGCCATGAGCTACGGAAACGTCTACGTGGCGCGGGTGGCCATGGGGGCCAAGGACGAGCACACCCTCCGGGCCTTCCTCGAGGCCGAGGCCTACGAGGGCCCCTCCCTCATCATCGCCTACTCCCACTGCATCGCCCACGGCATCAACATGACGACCGGGATGCGGAACCAGAAGGCGGCGGTGGACTCGGGCCAGTGGCCCCTCTACCGCTACCACCCCGCCCGCGCGGCCGGGGGGGAGAACCCCCTCCAGCTCGACTCCGGGCCGCCCAAGCTGCCCGTCGCGCACTACCTGGCGATGGAGAACCGCTTCCGCATGCTCGGCGCGACCCACCCCGAGGCGGCCCGGCGGCTGGCGAAGGAGACCCAGGAGGAGATCAAGGAGCGCTGGGCCCTCTACGAGCACTTGGCCGCCCGCAGGCTCTGCTCCGGCGGAAGCAAAGGCGGCGAACCCCCGGCGGCCGCGCCCGCCCCCGAGGCGAATGAAGAAAGGAGCTGACCCCGGCCATGGATCTCGGCACCCGCTACCTCGGCATGACCCTGCGGAGCCCCATCGTGCCCTCCGCCTCCCCCCTCTCGGATGACCTCGGGAACATCCGGCGGATGGAGGATTCCGGCGCGGGCGCCGTGGTGCTCTACTCCCTCTTCGAGGAGCAGATCAGCCGGGATCGCCTCGACCTCCATCATTACCTCACCCAGGCCACCGAGAGCTTCGCCGAGGCCCTCACCTTCTTCCCCGAGCCCTCGGAGTTCCACTTGGGGCCGGTCGCCTACCTCAACCACATCCGGGCGGCCAAGGAGGCGGTGGGCATCCCCGTCATCGCGAGCCTCAACGGCTCCTCCCTGGGGGGCTGGGTGGACTACGCCTCTCTCATCGAGCAGGCGGGGGCGGACGCCCTGGAGCTCAACATCTACTACATCCCCTCCAGCCCCAACCTCGCCCCGCGCGAGGTGGAGCAGCGCTACGTCGAGATTCTCACCGCCGTGCGGACGGCCGTCCGCATCCCCATCGCGGTGAAGATGAGCCCCTACTTCAGCAACGTGGCCCACATGGCCAAGCGCCTGGAGGGGGCGGGGGCGAACGGCCTGGTGCTCTTCAACCGCTTCTACCAGCCCGACATCGACATCGAGACCCTGGAGGTGCGCCCCCGGATCATCTTCAGCGGGCCGCAGGACTTGCTCCTCCCCCTCACCTGGATCGGCATCCTCCACGGGCGGGTCCACGTGAGCCTGGCGGGCACGAGCGGCATCCACACCCACGAGGACGTGCTCAAGATGCTCATGGCGGGCGCGGACGTCACCATGATGGCCGCCGCCCTCTTGAAGAACGGCATCGGCCACATCCGCCAGGTCGAGCAGGACCTGCGCCGGTGGATGGAGGAGCACGAGTACGAGTCGGTCCGCCAGATGCAGGGGAGCATGAGCCAGTTCCACTGCCCGGACCCCTCCGCCTTCGAGCGCGCCAACTACATCGGCGCCCTCCACAGCCACAGGGCCTAGCAGCCTGTTGAAAAAGGATTTTGGAAAGGCACGGGAGCGATGAGTCTCATCGAATTTACTTGCGATGGGATCAATGTCTGGCCGGTTTCCTGTCTTCTCGTACCGCATTTCTGACCCCTGAGCGCCAAGGTTCAGACTTTTTCAACAGCCTGCCAGTGTCCTGCCCTGGAAATGGATTTCAAAATAAAGCCTCACGGGCGAGGGTTGCTATTCCGGCCCCTTAAGATTGTTATCCTGAGCGAGCGCAGCGAGCGAAGGGCTCGCGCGGAATGACAGGTAGGGGCGGCCGGCCGGTCGCCCCCGCGCGTTCAACGAAGCTACGGGACGCAATACGAGGTATCGAAAAGGGGAGCAAACGCGGAAGCGAAGCCGCGGCCAATAAGCGGAGGCTCCCGCCGGGGCGGGCGGGGAACCGGGGCATCTCCCGAACGGGAAAAACCCAAGCTGCTCTTCGATCAGCCGGCTAGCCAGCGGGGGGCGCGGCGGCCGGTTTCTCCGGCGCCAGGGCCTCGTCCACCTGGGCCCGCGTGAGGGCGCCCGCCTCGGCGTGGGGCCCCTTGTAGGTGTTCGAGGCCCCCCTGGCCGAGCCGGGCCTCTCGGGCCGGTAGGTGCAGAAGGGCTCGCTGCCGGTGGGCTTGCCCGTCACGGAGTAGGCCCGCGCCCGGGAGCCGCCGCAGACGTCGCGGAAGTCGCAGTACCCGCACTTGCCCAAGAAGGCCCCGGGCTCGCGCAGGGAGCGGAAGAGCTCGGAGGCGCGGTAGAGGTCCACCACGCTCCCCTCGCGGACGTTTCCGGCCGAGACGGGCATGAAGCCGCTGGGCATGACCTCCCCCCGGTGGCTGATGAAGACGAGGCCGTTCCCGTCGTTCACCCCCTTGGCCGCCCGGCCGATGCCCGCGCTGAAGCCCGGCCCCCCCCGGAAAGAGGGGAGCGGCCCGGCCGCCGCGCCGCCGCCCGCCTCCGGGGCGGCCCCGCGCATCCGCTCCAGCGCCGAGCGCTGCATGCAGACCCGCCGGTAGTGCTGGGCGGCGGTGGTCTTGATGTCGAAGGGCATCTCCTTCGAGAGGCCGTAGAGCTCGTGGAAGATCGCCTCGTGCTCGGCCGGGGTCACCATGTGGTGCTTGCTCCCGCGCCCGACCGGGACGAGGAAGAACACGCTCCAGAGGGTGATGCCCAGGCGGGCGACCATCCCGGCCATCTCGCGCACCCGGCCCTTGTTGAAGCGGGTGATGGTGGTGTTGATCTGCGCCTCCATCCCCGCCTCGCGCGCCCAGCGGATGCAGTCCATGGTCCACTGGAAGCTCCCGGGGACGTTGCGGAAGGCGTCGTGGCTCATCTGGTCGGGGCCGTCCACGCTCACCGCCACGCGCGCGAGGCCCGCCGCCTTCATCCGCAGGACCCGCTCGCGGGTGAGGAGCCGGGTGCCCGAGGGGGTCATGGTCATCCGCAGGCCGATCCGGGTGCCGTGGCGGATGAGGTCGAAGACGTCCGGCCGCTTCAGGGGGTCGCCCCCGGTGAGGACGAACAGCACGGGCCCGAAGCGGCGGACCTCCTCGAGGAGGCGCATCCCCTCCTCGGTGCTGAGCTCGCCCGGGTCGCGGCCGGAGCGGGCCTCGGCCCGGCAATGGATGCAGGCGAGGTCGCAGGCCTGGGTGACCTCCCAGATGGCCAAAAAGGGAGTCAGGCTGAAATCCAGCTCCTGGAGGGAGGGCTTGCGCCCCGGGAGCAGCGCGGCGGGGCGGAGGGCCGAATTTAAACCATTCATTTTCAATTGGTTATCCATCCGCCCCTCTCGGGCTTTCAAAAATATCGCCCAAAAACGTTGCGAAAACGGCAAAACACCTTACATTGAATTTAGGATTCTGTTCTCTTTTTTTCAAGGGGAATCTGAGGCCGATGAGCTTTTATTCGAGACCCACCAAGATGGCCGTCCGGATCCTCACCCACATGGCGGGCGAGGCGCCGGAACTCATCCAGACGGTCCGCGACATCGCCCGGGCCACCCAGGTCCCCGAGCCGAGCGCCGCCAAGCTCCTCCAGTCCCTGGCCAAGCAGGGGATACTCGAGTCCCGCAAGGGCCCCGGCGGCGGCTTCCGCCTCGTCCTCCCCGCCTCCCAAGTGTTCCTGGCCCAGATCGTACGGGCGGTCGAGGGGGACGGCTTCATGGACGAGTGCATCGGGGGCTTCAAGCGGTGCACGGGCAACCCCGAGTGCCCTCTCCACCGCAAGTGGTCGGGCGTGAAGGAGCAGATGGTCGAGTTCCTCCAGACCACCAGCCTGGACGAGATGCTCCACGCCCCCGAACCCGAGTCTCAGCCGGTGGAGGCCTGAGGGAGAAGGCCCCCTCCGCGCCGGAGCGCAACGGCCCCCCGCCCGGCGGCGGGGGGCCTTCTGCTTTCGACACTCTTTATCGACCGCTAGTATTGCGTCCCGTGGATTCCTTGAACAAGTCACGGTGCCAACTTGTCATTCCGAAGGAGCCCTTCGCGGAGCCTGCCCTGAGCGTAGCGAAGGGCCCAGGACAAACTCCGCGGCTGAGGAATCCGCTTGTTTTAGAAGCAGATTCCTCGCTGGCGCTCGGAATGACAATCTTTTTCCACGGGGTCCCCATTTCCGAAAACCATTTCGGAGACACGCCGCTAGAGGACCTCGGACCGCTCGTCGATGTAGTAGGAGTAGACGGTCTGGTCCTCGAACTTGAAGCCGAACTTCACGTTCTTCCGGTGGGCGAAGCCCACGAGCGGGGTGTAGAACGGGTAGGCGGGCAGATCCTTGAGGATCTGGATCTGGGCCTGCCGGGCCAGCTCGCGCTGGCGCTTGGCGTCGCTGATCCGCCCCATCTCCTCGATGAGCTTGTCCACGTTCCCCACGAGGCTCCCGTAGTGGGAGATGTTGGTCTGGCGGGTAGGCAGGTTCACGTCGGACTTCGAGTGATAGAACTCCGAGAGGTGGTCGAAGGCGTGGGGGAAGCGCTTGCCGCCGTAGGAGACGAAGGGGTACTTGTCCTCGCGCGAGCCGCGCAGGTAGATCGTCTGCTCGACCACATGCACCTGGAGCTGGATGCCCGCCTGGGCGAGCTGCTGCTGGATGACCTGGATCGGCCGCTGGATGTGGGGCAGCGCCGACACGGCCGTCTCCAGCCGCAGGCCGCTCGCGTGGCCCGCCTCGGCGAGGAGCGCCTTGGCCTTGCGGGGGTCGTGCTCGTAGCGCAGCTCGGCGGGGACCTCCTCGGGCCTCAGGCCGCCCACCGCGCTCGGCGAGACCACGCTGTAGAGGGTCCGGGCCATCGGGCCGAAGAGCTCGGCGATCTCCTTGCGGTTGATGGCGTGGGCGATGGCCTTGCGCACCCGGATGTCGTCCATCGGCTTCATCCGGAGGTTGAAGTGCAGGCAGGCCGCGTAGTCGGACTCCGGGATGTCCACGTTGATGTTCGGGTCGGCCTTCAGGCTCTCCAGCAGCCGCGGGGGGAGGGTCGCCAGGTAGATGGCGTCGAGCTCCCCGCGCTTGAGGCCGAGGATGCGGGTGTTGATGTCGGGGATGATGAGGAACTCGTAGCGCCGGATCTTCGGCGTCCCCCGGAAGTACTTCTCGTGGCGCTCGAGGATGTAGGCCTCCTTCGGCTTGGCCTCCACGACCTGGAAGGGCCCCGTGCCGATGGGGCGCCACATGTAGTTGGTGCCGATGTCGTCCTCCGCCTTCCCGCGGGAGAGGATGTAGCCCCCCCGGAAGTTCATCATCTTGGTGAGGAAGAGCCCGTCCGGCTCCTTGAGGTGGAAGACCACGGTGTGCCTGTCCGGGGTCTCGATGCCGTCGACGCCGGTGTAGCGCCCCGCGAAGATGGAGGCGAACGGCTTGGCGCGCAGCCGCTCGAAGGTCCACTTCACGTCGGCGGAGGTCAGCTCCCCCGCCCCGTGGTGGGCCTGGACGCCCTTGCGGAGCTGGAAGGTGTAGGTCTTCCCCGCGTTGCTCGAGTCCCACTTCTCGGCCAGATCGAGCTCGAACTCCGAGGGGTCCCCCGAGCCCGGCTTGAAGCGCAGGAGCCCGTTCGCCCAGCAGCGGGCCAGGCTGTCCCCGGTGGTGATGGCCCGGGCCGGGTCCAGGGAGCGAGCCTCGGAGCCCGAGGCCCAGCGGAACACCCCCGCCGCCGCCCCCGCCTCGCCCGGGCGGAGCCACCCCAGCGCGGCGGCCGCGCCCGCGCCCCCCACTCCCCTCAGAAACGCTCTCCGGCTGACT
>JBBTDR010000037.1:0-3565 GCA_038042665.1 Nitrospinota bacterium | reverse complement strand
CTTCCCTCCCTTGGAGCGCTCAGAGGGCCTGGCGGGCGGGCCGGCCCCCGCAGGTTCAGGTATGGGAGAATGATAACATACTCGCATACGGAGGGAGGGGGGAATCCGCTAGCCGGCCTTCCGGGTGGCCCGGTCGTAGCGGGCGCGCTCGTGGGCCTCGACGGGGTCCACCCCCTCGCGGATCCAGGCCTTCACCTGCTCCTCCATCCGGCAGAGCTCCTGGGCGAGCCCCAGCGCCTCGGCGAGAGACTCCTGGGGCACGACGACCACGCCGTTCTCGTCCCCCATCACGAGGTCGCCGGGCCTCACCGGGACGCCCGCGAGCCGGGCCTCCACGCCGTGTCCCCCGAAGGCGCACCGGCCCCGGATGGAAGTCTGGATGACGCCACGGGCGTAGACGGGGAAGCCCATCTCC
Source organism: Nitrospinota bacterium (assembly GCA_038042665.1). GTDB lineage: Bacteria > UBA8248 > UBA8248 > UBA8248 > UBA8248 > 2-12-FULL-69-37. The sequence goes on along the minus strand of JBBTDR010000037.1, from coordinate 3,150 downwards.
TGGCACTCGTCCACGTCCCGCGAGACGCCGTCGATCACCACCCCGGCGAGCCCCCGCTGGTTGGCGGTGAACATGGCGATGCCGCCCCCGCTGTTCACGTCCATTCGGCCGCCATGGTCGATGACGAGGACCTCCCCCGGCCGCGCCGCCTGGATGGCCCCGAGGGTGCCGTTCACGGGGGAGTCCTTCCCCTCGGCCACGAGCCGCATGGTCATGGCGCGGCCGGCGATCCGCTTGCAGCCGGGCCAAAGGGGGCGGATGCCGAGCGGTGCCCCCGCGATTCCGAGGCGGTCGAGGGCGTCCGAGACATTGGTGGTGGAGAGGGCCAGGAAGGCCCGGGCTTCGGCGAGGGGATCCATGCCGCCTCCGGGGGAATGGGTGGACCGGAGGGACAGATTAGCACGAGGGGAACAAGAAGGTGGAAATCATCCGGCGAGCGTCCCCCCTTCTCCCGGAGGGGGAGGGGGCAGAATCAATGACGTCTGCGGATTTACCCGCCGCGGCTCGACCGGTCCCGGTAGGCCTGGCGCGGGGTTTCGTCCCCGGTCGTGCGCAGCTCGCGGCGGGCGATGCGGCTCAGGCGGTCCCGCACCCAGCCCGAGGTGGAGAGCCCGGCCTTCTCCGAGGCAAACTGGATGAGGTCCAGGAGCTCCTGGGCCATGCGGATCTGCATGGAGCGGTCGTGGTGGCGCTTGGCATGCGTTTTGGGGTCGGCCATGGCGCGGTTCTACCTCTATGAATGAATAGGAAACGGGACTCCGACAGCCCCCCCAAGTCCACGGGAAACTCTCGCCGGAGATGAATAGCAAATGTAGTGCCAAAGGCAACATCATGGACGTGAAATAATGATTCGCCATTCGAATTTTCCTCTTGCACTGACATGCCATTGGCACTACATTGCGCTCATTATTGTATTGCCAATGGCATTACAAAACTCCATGAGACAAAACCTAGTAAATGCAACAGGATAAGGGAATCCCCGGCGCTGGAGCCGGCCCGGCCTCCTACCCGAGCCCAGAGGCTTCCCATGATAACTACCCTTCTCTCGAAGCGAGCGCAAGCCCTCGAAATCCTCGGCCTGCCTCCGGAGGCGGACCGCGAGGCCGTGCGTCAAGCTTTCCGGCGCCAGGCCCTGGCCTGCCACCCCGACCTCCACCCCGGCCGGCCCGAGCTTGAGCGGCGCTTCAAGCGGATGGCCGAGGCCTACCGGCTCGCCCTGGAGGAAAATTCTTCCCCCGGCGGGAGCCTGGATTTCCCCCGGCGGGGGCGGGACCTCTTTTTCCGCCTGACCCTCTCCTTCCTCCAGGCCGCCCTGGGGGGCGAAGTCGCCCTCCGCTACCCCAAGCCCCACCACTGCCCGCGCTGCGCGGGCCGGGCCCCCGGCTGCACCCGCTGCGGGGGCCGGGGCGAGGCCGAATCGCCCGCGCGCCTGCGGGTGCGCGTGCCCGCGGGGGTGGAGGACAGGGAGGTCCTCCGCATCCGCTGGGCGGGGGGCATCGGTGCCCCCGGCGGCGAGCCCGGCGGCCTCTACCTCTCCGTCTCGGTCCGGCCCCACCCGCTGCTCCGGCGCCGGGGGCTCGACATCCACAGCGAGGTCGAGGTTCCCCGCGCCCGGCTCTGGGAGGGCGGCACCATCCAGGTGAACACCCTGCGCGGGGTGCGGCAGATCTTCCTCCTCCCTTTCACCCCGGAGGGGAAGATCATCCAGTTGCGCGGCCAGGGGATCTTCCGCGAGCGCGGAGGGATCACCGAGGCCGGGGACCACTTTGCGCGCCTCGCCGTCCCGGCCTCGGAGGCGGCGGCCCCCTCCGCCCCGCAAAGGGGCTGATCGCACGGGAGATTGAGGGATGAACATCCGGGGAACGAGCCGATCCTGGCCCCAGGCCGAGGGAGAGACCCCGGGCCTGCGCGGCCAGCCCCGCCGCGCCCCCGGGCGGGCGGAAGCCCCCGCCGAGCCCTTCGTCCTCGACCTCGAGCCCATCGAAGCCTTTTCCCTCCCCGCCCGGCCCGGCGCCGCGCTGAGCCGCCCGGGCGGGGCCTCCCTCCCCCACCGCGGGCGCATCATCGACATCCAGATCTGACCCCCCGCCCGCCGGCGCGGACCTATATTGAGAGCGGGAGGGTCTCCCCATGACGCCGCGCCTCTACCACCAGCTCACCGCCGCGACTTTCGCCATCGTCTGCCTGTTGCACCTGGCCCGGGTCCTGTTCGGCTGGGAGGCCGTGATCGGGGGCTGGGCGGCCCCGATGTGGCTGAGCTGGGTCGCCGCCGTGATCTCCGGCTACCTGGCCTGGACGGGCCTCCGCTTCAGCCGGGAGTGAGGATTTTCCGAAAAGGCGAGGAAACCGCTGAAAGGCGAGCTCCCGGGAGGGAATCGAATTTCCGGAGGGGCGTTATGCGGCCCGGCGGGGACCATTGGGGGCGGTCGGTGGACACGTTCGTGTGAGGGGAAATCTTAGAGAAGCTCCAGGAACTCCTCCACCGTCAGGCCTGCTTGTTCCAGGATGGACGCGAGCACGCGGCGCTTGAGATCGCCGCGGTGGAACGGGAGCGTCACGCGCAGGGCGGGCTTGCCTCGGTGACGAAGGATGTAATGGCTGCCGCTCGCGTGGTGGACGAAGAAACCGGCACGCTAAAGAACCCGGAGGATTTCCGGGGGCTTGCAGACGGGAAGAGGCCGCTTCATGCGGCTTCCAGCTTGACCTTCACCTTCTCCTTGACGGGTTCCAGGGCAATGTCCTTGTCAGGTGGGGGTTGAAGACCGTCCTTGGCAAGGCTTTCGAGATAAGCCCGGATGGCATCCTGGGCCATCTCGCGGGCCTCCTCCAGAGTGTCCCCCTGGGTGACGAGACCCGGCAGGGCCGGGCAAAGGACGACGTAGCCTCCCTCCTCGGCGGGCTCGAACAGGACAGTGTAGCTGTGTTCGTTAGCGCTCACAGCCTCGCTCTCCTCACCGACTAATCGTCACCCGCCATATAAGGGTTGGGCCATACCGTGGTCCCGCACAACCGGCACAACTCCATTTGCGGCCCCATTTCTCGAAGGCCCGAACACGCTTGGCCGCCTCCTCACCCATGATATCTTTTCTGTGGAATTTTGTTATTACCGGGAGCGGTAAATGATTGACACCTCTCACGAGGCGGCGTAGC